>CAXFCF010000289.1:0-2150 GCA_964000875.1 uncultured Candidatus Poseidoniales archaeon | reverse complement strand
GCTCTTAACCTACAGAGACACGAGGTTAACCGCCTACATAGGCTGCGTGAGAGATTGGCAGAAGCTAACCCTGAGGACGATGCTGACCCGAATGCGCTACTGCATGCCCTGGAATCCCTGGCTGACACCGATTGGGAGGCTTTGATCACCGAATGGGGAGAACCGAAAACCAGACACATGACTGATTCTGTGGATATCGCAATCTGGGTAGTTTCATCTGCAGATGAGAAAACCTCAGTCGCACTCGGAATAGCAACCATGGAAGACGAGTGGAACAGAGCTGGAATCAGGTTCCAAGCTATAGAGGGACCCGGATGGGAAGTCGAGAGCGTCACCCCGGAATGCCTTACTAACCAAGACGAGATCTATCTTGGCGACCTGAAGCGCAATAGTCGCAGGTTCCTCAGGGTTGACCTCACTGGAGATTGCGAAGGGTTCGACCTCATGTTGACAGGAATGATTGCGGGAGAGCCAATCACCGCAGTTCCAACCAGAGCAGCCATCGTAGAGGAAGAGTGACTCAGCCACCACGACGGCGGCGCCTCGCTTCCTGCTTCACGAGATCCTCGACTAAATCATCGGCAACCCCTATCTCATCACTCAATGCTTCGATTGCCTTCTTGGCTTCCTTCGAGAGTTTGTCTGGGACATGGAGCTTGAGTAGCACAGTGACATCACCCCTTCTCCTTCGTCTCTGAACAGGGAAACCGCGACCGCGGACAACAATGGTGTCGCCAGGAGATGACTTGGCTGGCACCTTGATCTCAATATCTTCACCATCTGGGTGAGGAATCGAGACCTTGGTTCCGAACAATAGATCCGAATACCCGAGTGGAAGTGCCATCAAGAGATCAGAACCGTCACGCTCGAGCCAATCGTGTTCTTGTATGGATATCTGTATGAACAAATCACCAGGCCTCCCTCCTCCGCCTAGCAAAGGTTCACCACGCTCTGACATCCTCATGCGCGTGCCATCACCAATACCTGCGGGCACGGCGAACTTGATCGTCTGTCTCTTCTGCACCCTACCTTCACCGCGGCAGGGCTTGCATGGGTCGGTAATCTGACGTCCGAGACCGTTGCATTCGGGGCAATCCGATACGACTTGCTGGAGAAATGGTCCAACCTTGCGATTCATTGTGACACGGCCTTGACCGGAACAAGTACCACAGGTCTTGACACCGTCAGCAGACGCCGCTGCAGTTCCGTTGCAGTCTTCACAGGATACCAGCAAATCTGCCTCAATCTCCTCTTCACCACCAACCATCGCCGTCTCGATTGTTATCGAATGGCGGATTAGTACATCGTTCCCCCTCACCCTGCGACGTCCACTTTGGCCGCCACCACCGAAAAACTGAGAGAATACCGACTCGAAACCGCCATTGAACAGGTCGTCGAAGGAGACATTCACCCCTTGGAAGCCACCTGGTCCAAATGGGCTCCCACCCGGTTGTTCGTGCCCAAACATGTCGTAGTTACGCCTCTGCTCGGGATTGGAGAGAACAGCGTATGCCTCTTGAATCTCCTTGAATCTTGACTCTGCCTCAGCGTCGTCAGGGTTCTTATCCGGGTGAAATTTCCTAGCTAGACTTCTGAACGACTTCTTGATCTCATCATCGCCAGCCTGCTTGTCTAGACCTAGGACTTCGTAGTAGTCACGCTTGGACAAGACACTCCCTCCGTAACGGCCTGAATGGCTGGTCTTCTTCAACCTGACCTCGTGTGCGAGCACCTTCAGGTCAACGAACTACCACAGTTGGAGCAAGCCGCACTGCCCAATGTGTTCCTCGCACCACAATCTAGGCATATCTTGGTCTCCCGGCCAACACTCTTACCACCACCGATGGATGCTCCAAGTGCTGCCAAATCAGCATCGTCGTCGTCGAATCCAGCTGGACCGGTGTCTCCACCATAGGTCTGGGGCTCCGGCTTTGGCTCTTGCTTAGGCTGTGGTTTTGGTTTAGGCTTGGGTTGTGGAGCCTGCTCCTTCTCCTTGCGCTTCTTGCGATCGTCGAGGTCATCCTCCATCATCTTCGCCAACTTCTCTGACACATTGCCAAATAGACCGGCTCCTTGTTCCTGCATCATTTCTATCGTAGCACCAGTGAGAGGAGCTGTCGGATCCTCCTCGCCTGCCATCCTTCGCATCG
>CAXFCF010000288.1:0-2166 GCA_964000875.1 uncultured Candidatus Poseidoniales archaeon | reverse complement strand
AGAATGGGTTCTTTGATTCTACCACTCTAAAGAGCAGATATCTCACATCATTACCATGGGTTGGACAAAGCCGTTCTTGATGAGATAGTGTTGATGAACGCTAGAGGTGTTAATCAAACAGACCACCCAGACGATGAAGATGATGACTAAAGGTAGGATGAGGAACGATGTCAAGACGCATACCAGTGTTATGACCGCATACCAGATTCCGCTTGAATCGTCTAGGTAGAGGTGCCCCGCTCCAGCCCATATGAAGTTCAGTAGAAGAGCGATGCCTATCGATTTGGGCTCTCTGTGTACCATTACCACTTGTTGTGCTGGCTGATGAAGGGATGGTGGATGTACGACTTGGGGGGGAGGTTGGTACCCCGGACTCAGGTGAGAATTGGTAGGAACCCAATTGGCTCCATCCCATGCCCACTTACCATCTGGACTGAGGTTCATCACAACTTCCAAAGAGCCACCAATTATGACGATTCTCCTATCCAAATACCATCCATCTATCAGCGAGGGGTTGAAATGCTGCCTCGGTGAAGTTGGTAACGATGTCCGACACGATGCGTGACCTACTGCGTTTCCAGCGGATGGAAGCAACGCAGGCAGAAGTCTACGGCCGGCTCGCCAAGAGGCAACGAGGCAAAGCAAACCGTGAGGTATTGGAATCAATATCCGCGGACGAGGTCAGGCATGTCGAGTTGTTAGCAGATAAGACTGGAAAGAAGGTCTCTGCGAACTCTCTGAAGGTATTCTGGTTCCTAATGATGGAACGCTTGTTTGGATTTACCTTCGTTATCAAGAGCATGGAAAGGAGCGAAGCGGGGGCAGTGGAAGCATATCTGGCGGCGGGATTGGATGACATCGCTGCCGACGAAGAGAGACACGAAGCTGCGCTGGTCGATTTGCTGGACGAGAAACGACTGCAGTACGCAGGAAGCATGGTTCTCGGAATGTCGGATGCTTTGATCGAGATTACGGGGGTATTAGCAGGTCTCACCTTCGCCTTCCAAGATCTGTCGATGGTGGCACTGGCAGGTCTCGTAACAGGCGTTGCTGCATCGTTCAGCATGGGTGCCTCGGAGTTCCTATCGGTTCGCACTGATGGTGGTGATGCTCCTTTGCGAGCCGCATTTTGGACCTGGATTTCATACCTATTGACCGTCTCCCTATTGATTGCCCCCTTCCTATTATTGGGAGTCGACGACCCTCTACGATTCGGTCTTGAACCACACATACAGGCTTTGGTCGGAACCTTACTGGTGGGGTTGCTCATCGTCGCTGGGTTCACTCATTATGTCACGGTGGTTCAAGACCTATCATTCCGCTCTCGATTTCTGGAGATGGTGGCTATACTTGGTGGAGTCAGCCTCATCTCCTATGGGATCGGCCTCGGGCTCCGCGCCTGGCTAACCGTTTGAGAACCTAGAACTAGGCCGTTTTTGCGCTGACTTGAAGAACGCAAGCACACAACCCATCTTCACGGGGAGTGCCATGGCGGGAGAGGAAGAAGGCGGCACCAACAGTGCCGGGGGTTCCTCGGATGACTCTCTCACCGATTTACAACGCAAGTTGAGAACCTCTGCCAAAACCATCGTTCGTACTTGCATGCAACTACGTTCCTATGAGAATACGCTGATTATCACCGACCCTTCAACCAAGGAGATAGGACAAGCAATCTATGAGCAGGCCTCGTTGGTCTCGGACAGGGTTCTGATGTTGATGATGCCTAGCACGCACCGTCATGGCGACGAGCCACCTGGGGTCGTCAGTGACATGATGCGCCGCCAACAGGTCGTGATAGCTCCAACAAAGTACTCTCTTACTCACACAAGGGCGACAAGGGTGGCACGCAACGAAGGGGCAAGGATTGCCACAATGCCAGGCATCACCCTCGATTTGTTCACTGAGGGGGGGATGACTGCAGATTTCACTCGGCTGAAAGACGACATCACCGATGTCGGAGCGAGGTTACGGCGTAAGAAGCATGTCAAAGTCACTACAGAGAACGGCACTGACCTCGAGTTCGAAGTCGAACACCGACGATGGAAACTAGAGGATAACGGAATCTGTAGCAGACCTGGACAGGTAACGAACCTACCTGCTGGTAAGATATTCACGATGCCCAAGGAGGGAACGATGAACGGTAAGATAGTGATAGATGGCTCTTGG
>CAXFCF010000287.1:0-2167 GCA_964000875.1 uncultured Candidatus Poseidoniales archaeon | reverse complement strand
CGCACACAGTTCTTCAGGCCGTCCTCAAGGCAGAAGCCGAGGAGGAGGCTGACGCGGAGTTCCTCTCTATCGATGAATACCCTATCGATTCCAATGTCGGTTACTACCCAGGGTGTGTCGACTACCTCGACCAAGAAATGGTCTTCAGCCACCTGAACAAAGGAACCATGGATCTTGGTGAGACAACCACTGCTGCATTCACCTTGTTCGAAGAAATGGGGCACGAAGTGACATACCTTGGAAGGGACTTCCTCAAGTGCTGTGGCCACGACCAGAAGTGGCAAGGCATGGACGAGGTCTTTGATAAATTGAAGGCCTACAACAAGAAAAAATTGGAAGCAAGTGGAATTGACACCTTGGTCAGTAGTTGTGCTGAGTGCTTCCGCACTTTCGCTATGGACTACGAGTTGGATGGCATCAAAGTAATGCACACCACTGAGTACCTAATCGAAAGCGGCTTCGATACATCACTAGCTTCAGACGACATCACCGTGACCTACCACGATCCATGCAGGCTTGGAAGGCAGATGAACCTCTACGATGAGCCAAGATCCCTCGTAGAGGGAGTGGAAGGCGTTAATCTGGTTGAGATGGAACATACTAAGGAGGACGCCCAGTGTTGTGGCGTATCCTCTATGATGTCATGCAACGAGGATAGTCGAGCCCTACGTGTTCAGCGCTTCGAAGAGGTTGTTGACACAGGAGCCGACATCATGCTGACCTCCTGTCCCAAGTGTGTGAGTCACTTTGAGTGCCTGAAGTTTGAGGGTGATCCAAGATACGACTTTGAAATCCTTGATGTCGTATCGTTCCTCGCTCGCCAAGTGGAAGAGAAGAAGTTGGCTTGATGCAAAGAGTTGTCAAGTGACAGCACATCTAGCATTAATTGGGAGGCATCTTTCTGACCAGCTTGGAAGAACTCAGAAAGCGTCGCGAGGCCGAGGCGAATAAGATACGCCTCCTACTCAACAAGTCTTACGAGGAGGCTGCCGAGGAAGTCCCCAAGGGCGAGGAGTTCGTAGCCTTCGTGAATGAGGATCAGTGCATCGGATGCGACCAATGCATGATTGTCTGTGACGATGATGCCATAGAATTGTATGACAAACCTCTGAGGAGTGCTATCCTAGACATAGAGGTCAACAAGAAGGCAAAGATTCTGAGAGACGAGTGTACGGGGTGCAGGCTATGTGTTCTCGCCTGCCCTACCGATGCGATTGTCATGATTGACAGATGAATACAATCACTTCTCTAGCACAGGGCTCACATGCCCAAAGATGAAGACGAGACGGCTAATCGATGGAGCATGAGTGACAAGTCGGACCCAGTGAGGTTCGGAGCGGAGTTCGGACCATACCAATCCAAGCACTCCAAGGGAGTCTCACTCTCGACCTTCAAGACACTCGTTTGGGTGTCTAACCTTGGTGGACTAATACTCCTAGTATTGGCTCTGGAGATGATGATTGTACAGCAGAGGTTCTACTGGGGTCTAGCAGCAGCTATCCTTGGGATAGCTATCGCATTGTTCCCTTCCAACTACGAGATAGTAGGTATGGAAGAGGTTGAAGATGAGAATTCTAAGGATGATTCATAATAGAGACATCTAATCAAAGAGTAGATTGTATCTCTGAAGCCATCCCCAACATTGCTATCTCTGCTACGAGTGTCTGCCAAGAGCCAATACGCGACACGATTTCTTGTCCACCCATCTCAAAAATTTCCTCACGACCCAAAAACTGAGTCGAAGGTGTGTTCAGATTGTCGAGGTTCCCCTTCTTGGTATTGTACCGATAGAAAGTGGCTGCTGCATCACCTCCAATACCATAGAAGCAAGGCTCGACGAGACCCTCTCCAACCTGTAGGTTAGTCGGAACCCCTTCCTGGATTAAGAAATCCTCCGCATGTTGTCCTCCTTTGCCATAGGTCAACTTGTTGATCTTCCTCTTTGAAAGGTTGAACAGTTGTTCACCTTCATCAATTTCTATTATACCGAGGCCATAGGTTCCAGAGTCATTTTTCAGAAATAGACGAGGCTTCGCTTCGATTTCGAATGAATCGTATTTCGATTGGACAAACTGGATGCAATCGTCAACTTGTGCCGCAAGTTCGGTGATGCAGACCTCCTTCTCCAAACACTTCTCTGGTGAGACAAACCAATGTGTCCCAAGTA
>CAXFCF010000286.1:0-2175 GCA_964000875.1 uncultured Candidatus Poseidoniales archaeon | reverse complement strand
GAAGGAGGAACATCAGGCCTTTCCGGGCGTTGTTAATGGTGGAATAATCGGGACTCTGCTTGACTGTCACGGCAATTGGACTGCAGCCATTGCTCTGATGGACGCACACGATGACGACCATCCCCCCTGTACTGTCACCGCATCATATTCAGTTCAACTGAGGCGACCTACACCCACCGGAGTACCCTTGCATGTTACTGCCAAGGCGATTGAGGTCGGTGAAGATCGTGCGGAAGTAGAGATGGCTCTGTTTGCCAATGAAAAGTTGTGCGCAAAGGGAAAGGGGTTGTTCGTAGCTGTAACAGAGGGGCACCCCGCATACCATCGCTGGGAGTGAACGGATGCTAGATTCGGAGTTGGAAACCCTAAGATTCCGAGTAATCGGTACAATGGCCGGACTGGAGGGGTTGGAATACGAAGATATCCCTGGGTTAGCAAATATCCCGCTCAAACGACTGCGAAGGAACGCAACAAACCTACACGCGGTTTGCAGATACAAGGACGGAACCGACAAGAGGGATCCTAACTTGGGAGTGAATGATGTTAGAGAAGTAGGCATCCATCCCAATGTACTGACGGAGGAGTGGATTAGATACGCCGAGTTCCTACTTTACCACGAGTTTCTGCACGCCCTAGGGTATGTAGCTCACAACCGGCAATTCAGGGAGTTGGAATCACTTTGGCCGGACAAGGAAGCTCCATCGATGAGCAAGTACTTCTCTGAACATTTGAGGAAACGAAATGCAAAGTTCGTATGGACCTGCCCGAAATGCGACTGGAAGACATACAGAACCGTGCGTGCATCTGGTCGCTACCTCTGTCGTCAGTGTAGAGTTCAGCTGATTGACATCGAATACTCGCAATCCTCCGAGTGATGAAACCATCATGACGAGATTTCTTGATGGATGGTGTCACAGGCCAGTATGATGGGGATGTGTATGAAGAGCAGTGCTTCGCCCTCTCAGAGGGCGAAACCTCTGATTATCAGCATCGTCTTCCTCTTGCTCCTACTGGGCGCAGTGCCATCCTCAAGCGCTGAGTTGAGCCAGAGCGATACGACACTCTACCTGACCTGCCTCAACGAAGCAAGCTGTCTCCTCGATAACTCCGAAACCGGAGTCGAAACTGTGAGTCGACAAGAGAGCGATGCTACACCTGCCTCGCCTAAGACGGTGACATTGGAGTTCGTGATGAACCCTGAACAAACGAGCCTCGCCCTGATACCCCTGCAAATCGAGGAGTTAACCGTAGATCTGGTCTTCAGTGATGATGTGGGAGGAATCTCCTCACCAGACCTCGTAGTTGACCTCTGGATCGGCTCCAGCAGCAACTCTTGGACGATAGCCGGAGGTTCACCAGGATCTCCCAAGGACGGCGCTTACACCATCGAAGAGGCAAATCTCGATCTAAGCCGTGGAAGGATGTTGCGACCAGGTGATGAGGTTGGTCTATCGATAGCGTTCGAGGTTGATCGACCGACTACATGGGAATTGAGGTTACGAGGAGATTCTCGACTGATTGTTCCAATAGAGTGGTCAGCCGACATAGCGGCTAAGAATATCGATGAGCCGAGCAGTGCAGGAAATCCGGTGATCCTAGACGACTTCGAGGACGAGAGCCGTGGTGCACTGCTCGATGCTGATCAGGACTGCTACCGATTCACACTGCCGGAACATGTCCGTTCCGCCACCTTTGTTGTTCACTGGGAGAGCGCACCCTTGGAAGTGATGCAACCGCAAACACCCCCTGAATTGATTCGAGAGGGAGGAAAGACACCAAAGAACCCAGCCGTGAAGACAACTTTCGAAGCTTCTGAAATCGTATCCGAAATCCGTTACGAAGACCCACTTGAGGGAAATTACCTTGCTTGCTGGACAGGCAAGATGGATCGTTTCCAAGCCTACTCTTGGTTTGGAAGAATATCCTTCCAAGGTATGGGCAGCTCCTCGCCCACTGAGTTCTCAGGTGATGCGAACTGGCTCGCAGGCCAAGCCCATGTTGGCGACATAGAGGATAGCCGTGGAGTCTCTGGATCCAACGCGATGATGCTGATGATAGGCCTTGTATCGACCACCGCAGGCTTTGCCGGGTTCGCCGTTCCAACAAACTTCGTTTGGTCAAAACGCCTACTATTGCCACTCGCATTGATTATGCTGATACTTGGTGGAATCGCTT
>CAXFCF010000285.1:0-2179 GCA_964000875.1 uncultured Candidatus Poseidoniales archaeon | reverse complement strand
GATTTATCGTTCACTTATGATGGACAATCCAGCGCCAATGGCAGGTTGGTTATCTGTGCCTGACATTGGTTATGTCCTCGCCAGCGCTAGCCCTGAGACACTTTTGCGAATTGATGGCGAGACGATATCAACCCATCCAATCAAGGGCACGCGCCCGCGAGCGCGCACGAGGGATAGGGACGAGGCGAACAAACGGGAACTCATTGCAACGCGCAAGGAGGTGTGCGAGCACATGATGCTGGTAGACCTAGAGCGTAATGACATTGGCAGGGTTTCCGAAGCGGGTTCGGTTGATTGGGAGGAGTGGCGCATAGAGTCACACCCCAATGTCCACCATCTTGTCAGTGATGTCACAGGTCGTTTGAGAAGTGACTTGGATGGTTGGGATGCCCTCGCTGCATTGTTCCCAGGGGGAAGTATCACTGGTTGTCCCAAGGTTGCTACTATGGCCGCCATCGATGAGTTGGAGCACGCCCCCAGAGGAGCATGGACTGGCTCATTAGGATATCACAATCCTATTTCTGGTAAGGCAGGATGGAACATATTGATCCGAACCATGGAAGCGAGGTGCTCCACTGATGGATGGGAAGCAAGGATTCAAGCTGGTGGTGGTTTGGTGTTTGACTCTGACCCCGAACAAGAGGTTGAGGAGGCAAAGTGGAAGGCACAAGCGCTTCTACAAGCAGCGTGGGGTGGTGGTGAGACCGAGGTGCCCCGTGGCGAGATGAACTACGCCGCAGTCCCCTCACTCGACGAACTCAGTGCAGCGTTGCTGGAATCTCAATCCCAGCAACGGCCTGTGTGTCTCGCTCCAGCCAATCCCATAGTCTGGCATCATGGAGATCCACCATTACCAGCACCACCTCTTGATTCGAGGAGGGTATTGTTTGTCGACAACCTTGATTCCTTTTCTTGGAACATAGTCCATGCTTGTTCCGAATTAGGTGCAGAAGTGGTTGTGGCACAAGGGAGGGGTGAGTCCGTGATTACCGACACATCGGCTTTGGTATCAGATGTCAAACCCACTCACATCATAGTAGGGCCTGGTCCTGGTTGGCCTCGTAATTCTCCAACCACGATGAATATGGCCAAGGCAGCAGTAGATGGTGAATTGAAGAACAAGGATGGAAACCACATTCCTCTATTGGGTGTTTGTCTAGGTTTGCAGGCTCTTGGTGAAGCAGTTGGTTGGAAATTAACTCCATCACATTCTGGGGCTGTCCATGGTTACTCCGAACCCATGAGTTTCGGCCAAGACGCACTTCTCGCAGGCATTACTGAGAATTCTCGGATGATGCGCTATCACTCTCTTTCTCTACAACCAATGAACGACTCGTTAGGGGTAATTGTTACAGATAGGGAGACTCGTAGTCTGGTCATGGCGGTCAATCACCCCACTCTTCCAGTATGGGGGGTTCAGTTCCATCCAGAGTCCAGCGGCAGCAAGGAGGGTTCGCGTCTTCTGGAGAACTTTCTATCTACACCCCTCAGGCTGAATGGTCAAAGCGTTGAAATGCCTCTCGCAGGTCGAGGAGACTGAGGGATTTCGATGGCGACTTGTCGTGTCTGCAGAGGGGTCTACCCGAACGACCAGTTCATATCGGGAAACGGTCCTCGCTACCTAGTCTGTGTCAAATGTGGTGTCGATGAGGGTTATGTCACCGCTGACGAGGTTCCGGGGCTTTACGACGACGCGACAGCAAAGGCTCGCCTCGCGTTGGTCGCCCGCCGTTTTGCACCCATAGGTTGGCTAGTGATCGGTTGGACCCTTTGGTCACTCTATTTCACTGGTATTCCACTTTGGGGACGAGCTAGCTTGGTGATTCTTGTGCTGGTCACACTGGCCATACCCGTCTTACTCTTCCTTGGTACTCCTAAGTATCAAGCGGAACTCGCTAAATTGACACCTAAATAAGTGATTTTCACTCGATGCTGGGTGTCAAATCGTTGAAATAGTATCAGATTAACCGGAGACTTAGAGGGAACACGGGGTTCCCTGAACGAAACCAGTGAGACGGCGTGGAAGCAGGAGTAACTGAACGAAGTCATAGGAACGAATCCATTCAAGCGCTAATAAGGGCGCAGTCTAGCGCTTTGCTAGGCGAAGGATCGTTCGAAATATTCTCTAACAGAGGAGCGTTAGCAATGTTCCGCACGTCACTCTCCCGCAACTCCCGCA
>CAXFCF010000284.1:0-2183 GCA_964000875.1 uncultured Candidatus Poseidoniales archaeon | reverse complement strand
TCCTAATGTTCGGAGGTACTAGCCTATCCGGAGCGACCGTCACAAGGATGTATTTCCTTCATGTGTTCATCTTGCCTGTGATAGTCACGGCACTAATCATCACCCATCTGTTCATCGTTTGGGTTCAGGGGATTGCGGAGCCGCATTGATAGGAGGTGTGAGAAATGGGAATGCTCGACAACTTTGGTCGCGTCGCTGATGTCTACATGCGTGAGAAGGACAAACTAGAGTCTGCAGACGAGGAAAGACGCCGAGTCTTCCAAGGACATGCCTTCTGGCCTCACGAAGTCTTGCGTGACAGCATCATCTTCGCTGCAATGCTGGCTGTCCTGAGTTTCTACTCCTGGTTGATTCCTCCACCACTACACAATGCTGCTGATCCGTTCGCACAGGCTGGCTTCGTGTTCCCTGACTGGTATGTGCTGTTTTCCTACGGATACCTGAGGTGGGGTGAATATCTACCCCAGTTTGACATCCCGCTACCACAAATCGTAGCTGACCTCTTCGGCACGCCAGTCATTGCTTGGAACGCTGGCTGGTGGGGTGCTTTCCTCACAGGTATCCCAGTAGGCATTCTTGCTCTACCACCATTCCTAGGTGGACGTGCTAAGAGAGGTGTTGAAGACCCCTGGTTCGCAACTTGGGGAACCGTGTACTTGGCACATGTTTGGTTTATCAGTGTCTACTCAATCAACATCTTCCTAGAACTGTATGGGAAAAATCGCACCGACTACTGTCTGATGAATTCCCATGCAGGGTTAAACTGTGGTGTACGTGAGCCTTGGCTGGCGGAGGTTTTCAACGCAGTCCCGTGGATACTCACCGGCCTGTTTATCTGGATTACTTTGTACTTCATCGCCAAATGGTATCTACTGAAGTCCATCGGCGCCAGAGCAAGCCCAAAGGTAGGCAAGCAGGTCGCCATGGCCACTTTAGTAATCGCTATTCTGGTATCTGCCGTATCGTGGCCGGTCTACAACAACGGGTTCTGGGAAGTTGGTGGATTCGGAGCAATGGATGATGTCGAGGACTTGGAGACTCTCCGTAACCAACCAGAGGACATGCTCGTCATGATGGATGAGAGCCACCATGCCGAAGATATGCTAGAGAACTGCCTCACATACCACGCAAGTTCGGGTAGCGCAATTTGGCAAGACTCGACATTTGAAGGTGAAGACGCTCAAGATCGGGCTGAATTCTGTTTGATGCCTGCTTCCTATTGGGCTAACTGGGGTATCTACCAACCCGTACAGGAGACTCTAATCGACTTCGCCGGTGCTAACAACCATGCTCAGACCCACACTGTAGATGGAGTCGTAGTTGGTGGCGTGAACGGTCTTTCAGACTCCTACGAATACACCGGTGATGGAGGAGCAGATATGACCTACTCGCTGTCTGTTGAGGATCTAGGTGTATCTTCACTATACATGGACTTCAGTTGCACCTTTGCCGTTCCAAACGACAACAGGAAGGCAGGTGACCATACCATGTCAATCGCTGTCACTGACACCTCCGGAGCCACTGTGGCATCCGCAGAAGGTGACTTAGAGGACGGAATGACCTGTACCACCAAGACATTCAAGGTTTCACCGGGAGATTATACTGTGACCTTCAGCACAGCTTCTTCCTTCGATGTAGACAACCAAACTGTACCTGTAACCACAACCAGTGCTATCACAGTCTTCCAGCCCTTGATGTTCAACCCTGACACAGGGGTCGCTTTGGATCGTACCAATTCTACTGAACTCGCATTAGCAGGAATAGAGGGCAACGATGGCTTGCTCGGACTCCTAATCGAAAATCCAACCTACCACAAGAACCCAAAGAGCCTCGATGCAAAGCTGACCTACTCATTGTTCATCCCTCCACTTGGAGTAGGTGCCATCGTCTTCGTCCTAATGCGTAGCATGGCTCGTGGTTATGAGTATGAAATGAACAAGTGCTACGGTTGTGACCTATGTGACGACGCATGTCCTGTTCGTCTGTTCAATGCCGGTGACAAACTGAACATCATCTACAATACTTGGAACAACGAAGATGATGGTGTACCTCTCTACTCCTGCCTTACCTGTAGTGCCTGTTCAAACGCATGCCCACAACTAGTCGATTATGACTCGTATGTAGACATCAGAAGGAACCTCGTGGTAGGTGGGCCGCCAGCAGCCAACATACCGCACACAGTT
>CAXFCF010000283.1:0-2189 GCA_964000875.1 uncultured Candidatus Poseidoniales archaeon | reverse complement strand
TAGAGTAGAGATGGCTGAAGTTCTCAGGGGAACCCATGCCTCGACCACCGGAGACAATGATGTCGGCATCAGATACATCGAGCCTCTCACTTGCCTTGGCAATCGCTTCCTGAACCGCCACCTTGACATCTCCACCATGCTGTACTGTGGAAGAGTCCGCACTGCCTCCATCTGATGCTGGAGCGAAGGTGTTGGAGCGAAGCGATAGAGCGCAATCACCAGAAACGCTGGATACCTGCATTGCCTTGCCCGAGTAGACCGGCTGAGTCACAGTAAGACCTGCCTCAAGGGCAACTACATCCTGCAAGACAGGAATTCCCTTCTTGGCTGCGATTCGAGATACAAGATCTCGACCACGGGTGGTGGCTGCACCGACAACGCAACCCTCGGCGACGCTCGAAAGAGCATCAGCCCAAGCACCACCATCGTAGGTAGAGAAGCAGTCACCAGTCACGCTGATGACGCGGCTCACTCCTGCAATTCCTGCAGCCTCTCCGGCTCCAGCACCATTCGGTGCAAGAATTGTGACTTCGGCGCCAACTGAAGCCATTGCACCGACCAGTTGATTGGTAACCGGGTGTAGTCCATCTCCGCTCGTCTCTGCTATGATTGTAGTCTGCATCTTTGATTCCTCCTTCACAGCACCTTGGCCTCGTCCCTAAGCAGACCGACGACCTCCGGGACGCTGGACGCACCTTCGAAAGTCTTGCCAGGTGGCTTCTCAGCAGGTGGTACCTGCTTGTTGACAGTAACAGACGAAGATCCGATGGAAGCACCAACGATGTTGACTTGAGCCTTCTTGGCCATCATGATGCCTCGAACATTAGGTCGACGTAGCTCGTTGTTGGTCTTGGAGAATGTGATGACTGCTGAGCCGGAAACCGAGACTCTCTCACTACCGCTGCTAGATGGCCTTACGAAAGTCATCGAAGCAGCATCGAAGTCGGTAACCTCGACCACGCTGGCCGCTCCCATTCGCTCAGCGACACCTGGGCCTGTGGAACCTTGGTTTCTATCTGCAGACTGCTTGCCACAGAAAACCATCCCGCATCCAGAGGAACCTACAACCTCTGCCAATGCGGCCTGTATCTGATTGGAGTCGAGGTCAGACCATGAGTCGTCCCATACCCTGACCAGATTAGTCACTCCTAGAGCCGCGGCATCCTTCAGTACCTTGTCCGCCCTTGCAGGACC
This sequence comes from uncultured Candidatus Poseidoniales archaeon, assembly GCA_964000875.1. GTDB lineage: Archaea > Thermoplasmatota > Poseidoniia > Poseidoniales > Thalassarchaeaceae > MGIIb-Q1. The sequence goes on along the minus strand of CAXFCF010000283.1, from coordinate 995 downwards.
AAGAGTGATGGCGGTAATCGCTCCACCACTCGCCTCAGTCGCTTGGATTGCTGCTTCCAACGCATACTCATCGTAGGGGCTGGTCACCCAGCTGGTCACTGCCGACTCATCGACTCTGTCCCCCACTACAGCAATCTTCGCGTTGGTGTCTGGAACCTGCTTCAACAGAACTGCTATGTCAACCATCAAAATCCTCGACCTAAAATCCCTCTATGAACGTTTACACAGCGCCCGAAGGGCGCTATAGGGCTTCAAAGGAGAGTATTGAAGCTCAAGCATTGCGGGTGAATGCCTGAATCCCAGTTATGTGTCGGCCAAGGATTAGGTTGTGAATGTCGTGAGTTCCCTCATAGGTTTTGACCGACTCTAGGTTCGCCATGTGTCGCATTATGCAGTACTCGTCGAGAATCCCATTGGCACCATGCATATCGCGAGCCATACGAGCTATCTCCAGAGCCATGTCAACATTGTTCATCTTGGCAAGGCTGATGTGTTCAGGAATCCAAGTCCCTTTGTCCTTCTTCTTACCAAGTTCAAGCGCCAGCAATTGCCCCTTGGTTATCTCACGTAGCATCCATGCCAGCTTGTTCTGAACTAGTTGGTAACTGGCAATCGGGTGATCGAACTGTATTCGGGAAAGGGCGTATTCCTTAGCAGAGTGGAAGCAAGCCTGAGCGGCACCGATAGCACCCCATGAGATACCGTAACGAGCGTTGTTAAGGCAAGAGAACGGACCCCTAAGCCCCTTGACATTGGGTAGAATTCGATCTTTGGGTATCTTGCAGTCCTGAAAGACCAGTTCACTGGTAACGCTAGCCTTGAGAGAATGCTTGCCAGTCATTTCGGGAGCCGTATATCCTGCATCACCCTTCTCGACAATGAAGCCGCGGATGACGCCATCTAACTTAGCCCAAACGATGGCTAGATCGGCGATAGTTCCGTTTGTAATCCACATCTTGGCTCCGTTGAGCAAGTAGTGATCGCCCTTGTCCTCT
>CAXFCF010000282.1:0-2194 GCA_964000875.1 uncultured Candidatus Poseidoniales archaeon | reverse complement strand
ACGACGAAAAGAACTACTCGGAACTCTGGAAAAATCGAACCGAAAAGAGCCTACAACAGATGTATGGTCACATTGATCGACTAGGGAGTGACGAGGTTGGAAGTCTGCTTGAGAGGTATGCAGATAGATTCGGTCACGATCTAGACCGAGAAATCATCGTGATGCGTAAGGAAGAGAAGAGTTCAGTAAGAGAAACTGCACCAGTTGTCGAATTAATCTCCGCCCCTGAAGAAGAAGGCGAGGACGATGAAGATGACGAAATCGTCGCAAGACTAGAGGATCTCGAATCAAGAATGAGACCACTCAAGAAAAAGTTCGATGCTGCCAAGGCAAAGAAGAGCCAGAAGGCCGTTGCCACCCTTGGCAAGCAACTCAAGCCTATGGTTGAGGAAAGAAAACTACTGAAGGCAATTATCGCTGGAGATGAGGACGAGGCCGCCCTAGCAGAGTTCGACGAAGTGCAGGAAGAGGAAACTGAAGCTGAGGAGGATTCTAGTGACAAGTTCCCTGAGTTCGTATCAGTCGTTGATAACCTGCTTGGTGATATGCCTGACGACTTCGTTCAGGAATTCGTACAATCGAAGAACTTCTCACTGTTCCAGAAGGTCGGAAATGACCCAGCTGGAGCAAACAAATCCACTAGGAAGAAGTTCTTCAAGATGGTTAACAACGAACTTGGAAGTATTCCTGAAGACCTACTGAAGGGTTTCATGGAATCACCTGAATTCCAATTGTTCGTGGACATGGGAGAGATTTACGGAGCGTGAAACGATGGGGCTACTCGAAAAGGCTGGACAGATGGAAAGCGAAGAGGCGAAGCCGAAGAAGGCTAAAGCCAGTGCACAGAAGAAGAAGGCGAAGCCAACACCTAAGCCTCGCCGTTCAAAGAAAAAGTCAGATGACCTAGACGACCTAGAATCAACACCGAAGGTAGCAAGGACTCTCCCACCAGAGTTCACCCTAGCAAGGAAGCCAGCAAGGTTCGCAAGGAGCCTCGTTGACTTCATCGTAACCTTCGGATGGGCAGTTCCAATCGTTGGTATCATGGCGTATGGATCCGATGGTGACTTCACTTACTTCATCATCGCTGGTGCAGCTTTGTTCATATTCAATGTAATTGCTATGCCAATCATGACTCAGAGGACTGTTGGTAACTATGCTTCATTGACACGCTATGTTAATTCTAAGGGCAACTCACCTGTGTTCCTTCACCAGACATTGAAGTCAATGACTGTGGTCTATGTCGCAATCGGCCTGTTCCTCATAGCTTCGGCGGGACTGGGCAAGACTTCTGGTGTAAATGCCGTAAACATGGGTATAGGGTTCGCATTCCTTGCCATTCCTCTCACAGATTGGATTGTTGCGAAGATAAGGCATGAAACACGGCAAGGCCTGTGGGATTCCATGTTCTTCGCATACATGGTGACTCACACCAAGCCAGCCGATGGGGATTCGACTGGGTTCTTTGGTAGATTGGAGTCCAGCGGTGACTGGCTCAAAGAGAAGGGTTGGCTTGGATCCGAAGAAGAATCAGATGATTGAATCATCACTCTGAATGCTCTGCCTTCTGCTTTGCAAACTCTCGAAGGTCTTCAGCCGATACACCCTCGGCTATTCCTTCCTGGTCAAACTCGTCGACTATCTCTCGACCCAATAGGGTCTCAATCATGTCCTCCATAGTGACGATACCAGTGGTACCGCCAAACTCGTCTGTGACAACAAGTAACTGTTCCTTGTGATCCAACAGAATGTCAAGAGCCTCGTCCACGGACTGCTCAGATCCTACCATTTGTACAGACCTCATGATATCACCCATGGTCAAATCAAACTCGTCAGCAGCTGCCCTACGTAGTATCTCACTACGTAGCACCAATCCACGAACATCATCGATGGAGTCGCCCAAGGCTGGCATTCTTCCATACACCATGATTGGTATTTCATCCATGACTTCTGCAACCGTTTGACCGACCTTAACAGTAGAAAGGACGGTTCTAGGAGTCATGACCTCCTTGACCTTGATGTCCTTCAATCTTAGCAGGTTGTGAATGACTTCCTCCTCGTCGGCCTCGATAGTGTTCTCTTCCTCTGCGACATCTACCAATGCCGCCAACTCATCCCTAGTCAGCGTCTCTTGCTCGGGTATTGGGAACAACTTGCGTGTCCACTCAATCGGTATTACGATGAAAGCAAGGCA
>CAXFCF010000281.1:0-2199 GCA_964000875.1 uncultured Candidatus Poseidoniales archaeon | reverse complement strand
ACAAGAGGTGGCAATGGCAGCCAAGGATGTAGATGTCGAAATGGAGTTCGAGGGGAAGTTGGCCCTGGGAAGCTCACCCACCTTCGATTCCCTCTCAAGCCCCCTAGGGCACGCAATAGGAGTGAATGGGGTCGAGATCACAAGCAACCCACTCATCCCAAAGAAAGTTGACAGTGTGATCGACGAGACTGACCTACTTGCTACGGATGCTGTCAATGAGTTAGGTGACGCAGGAATTGGAGAAGCGCACCTGACGCGGCTACTATCGGGTGGATTATTGGGCACAGAGAGAAGGAGAAGGATGGTACCTACCCGTTGGGCAATAACCGCAACAGACGATATGTTGAGCAAGCAACTTTTCGACAAAGTTAGGGAATACCCCTCCATAGACAAATTTGAGGTCTACCAAGCGGAGTACCTAGACAACCACTTCAGTATCCTCCTAACCCCAAACCCATGGGCATTCGAGATGGTCGAAGTGTGGATGCAGGGCTCTCTTTGGGCAGACGGTACCACGGCTATATCTGACCACGAAGAGGGTAAGCCCCGCACTAGTTACGCTTCAAATGTAACCGGCGCCTACTACTCGGCTCGCTTGGGGATAATGGAATCATTTGAGGAGAGGCGAAAGTTCGCTTCTGCCTTCGTATGGAGGGACATAGGGCCTGGTTACTGGGCGCCCGTCGGTGTTTGGCTGATTAGAGAAACTGTGAGGGATGCAATGAGAACTGAACCGAAGATATTCGATTCATTAGATGAGGCCATCTCGAACCTATCCAAAGAAGTCTCAGTGCCAGATAGAATGAGAAACTCATGGTTCGTCAAGCGTGGCGTCCAGACGAGAATTTCTGACTGGTGAGTCATTGACTAGAGCCGCCTCGGCGGCCGCGTCGAGCAGCGGTAGTCCTGCGGCTCTTACGACGGCTACCTCGTCCCGAGCCAGATTGATCTAAACCAGTAGCACCACCTAGAGCCAACGCACCTGACTGCATCAAGTTGGACACTAGTGAATCCGCGAGTTCCTCGTCGTCCTCTGGTCTACTAGTGCTAGCATCAACCTCCTTGTTGTGCATAGTAATCCACGACTCTCTCTCTTCGTGGATAGCTCGAAGCTCGTCCTTGGCAGCTGTGACTTGGGCACGGAACTCCTCGATTTGCTCGTGGACATTGTCTGCCTCTTCACGACTCTTCTTGAACAAACCATGTAGCCTATCACCTTCCGACTTGAGGAAATCTCTCTCCTCAAACTTGGGCTTGATGCCCTCCCAAAGCTTGTCCGCCTCATTGTGGAGGTTGACCATTTCCTGGTGTTCCATGTCTGCTTCGGCCTTGAGTTGCTCTATCGAACCCTCGATGTCGTCGATATCGATTTTAATCCTCATCTCTTCATCTACCTGAGGTTCCAAGGCTGCTATCTCTGACCTAAGTTGTTTCAATTTCCTATGCAACTTGTTCTCGGCCTCAAGTGAAAGTGTCCCATCTCTCTCAAGACGGACCTCTATCTTCTCCGCTTCGGAGTTCTTCTCCGACAACTGAAGAATAGCTGACTTGTTCCTGTTGTCCTTTGCTTCCTTCGAACGTGAGAACAGCGACCTCAGTTGCTCCTGAAGAGCGTCTCTTCGAGCCTGGTGAACCTTAGCCTTGTTGCGAATCTCCTTCTGTTCGTCAAGTACAACTTTGATTTCTTCACGGAGATCTGCGTATTGCTTCTGCACTGCGTCTCTTTGATCTGCATGTGCGCGCGCTGTGTCATTGTGGGCTCTTCGCTGATCGGAGAGCCTACGCATCTTCGCCTCCATCGCATGGAGGCGTTCCCTTACTTCCTCGCGCTCGGGATCTGAGTCGCTGGAATCAGGCTTCATCGGCGCATCGCACATGGCCACCCCATATGAAGCCGCCCTTGGTTGAAATCAGTCGGTTCGAGCGAGTATTTTCGACTGCATCTCATTACTAAGTAGCATCTCTACTCCATTGACCTCAAAAGCCTCTTGCACACGAACTATGGTGGAGCCTACACTAAGTCCACTTATGGCAAGGGTTCTCGACTCAACGCCATCAACGACCATCAACTCAACCTTCGCTTCGACACCTTCGGGAATCGATGCCAGAGGAAGCAACATCCTTGACATAGACGGCTTGACCTTCCTGCGAACAGGCGGAATCTTCTCTCCTGAAGGAGTCGCCTCTGGATAGCCCAGT
>CAXFCF010000280.1:0-2203 GCA_964000875.1 uncultured Candidatus Poseidoniales archaeon | reverse complement strand
CTAATCGTAGGGGTAGGTGATACACCCTGTGCTGCTGCGTTAGCAGCAACTCCACCCCAAGTGCTCAATGCATAGATGGCGATGAGGAACACCACCATTCGAGTCGAACGTCCATTCATGTATCAGTCACCTACGGTGAGACTGTCTCAGTCATCCCGCTATAAGCGTATGGGGTCATGGAGCAGTTGCGTAGCAACTACTCAAAAGTCGTCTAACTCAAAGTCATCGAACGACTCATCATCGAAGTCTTGATCTAATTCGTCGTCGAAATCATCATCGAAATCGAAGTCAATATCATCTCCACCAGATGACCTTGCTCGCCCAACCCTAACCAATACGACAACAACTCCGACCAACGCTAAACCACCAAGAATCATCACCACAGTCACTGCCCAACTAGGTATCTGGTCTGCCGATGTAGTCAGGAAGGACTCGGGTTCTGCAAAAGACTGGAGCCTGAAGTTCTCCTCAACAGACCACGGATCACCTTGGTCATCGGCACGCTGGCTGGACACCTCGATATTCACTGTGAATGTCCCGTCGGATATGGAATCAGATGCAGCGATGGTCAAGGTAACCTCTGAAGACTGGTTGCTCTGTAATTTCACCGAATCTTCAGACAGGGTGAACTCGAAACCGAACTCCTCCAGGCCTGACTTGTTATCGATTGAAATGCGGAGCGTATCCTCATCGTTTCCGAGGTTGGATACGTTGAATTTCAATTCGGATGATGCACCGAAGTCCAAAGCTATCTCTTGCGGCTCCATATCTATGTCTGGAAGCCCGAACGGCATGACGCGTAACTGTACTGTATCACTCTTTGACTGACCTGCAGGATACGGTACTGCACCATACACAGATTCGATTGTCGCTTCTATTTCGGCGTTGACATTCTGTACTGCTCCCTTTGGCTCCGCTGACCAAGTGATGTCGAATGTTGTCTCTTCATTCGCGGCCAGAGTAATCGAACCGGTGTAGGCAACACCTGCCAGCGGATCATCCACGGTTATGTTGACAGTCAACTGATGCATTGACGGATTCGACAGGTTGCAAGTCACTGTACCTACTCTAGAATCACCGGGTGCGACCTCAATCTCCACCGGTGCGTCCGGACATTCCAGATCGATATCCGGATTAGGGCCACCACCCAACTGAGCCGATACTAGCCCTGCATTCAGGAGAGTAATTACCAGTGCGAAACACACCATCGTCCTACGGACGAACTTACTCTCCATGGCTTGTCCTCGGGTGGTATCATATTTCACAGTGAGGGAAGGAGGGCTGGCCGCCAAGTTTGAACGGCAGGAGTGTTGCGCAAGGCCACAGGGGCCCGTAGCTTAGTCTGGTTAGAGCACTCGGCTCATAACCGAGTGGTCATCGGTTCGAATCCGGTCGGGCCCACCTTACTACAATCGATGAGCGTCAGCGATCAAGGGTTTCAGCGGCAATCTCCTCGCAACGCTCTCGCACGGCTCTTGGTACGAAAAGCATCGAACGGGAGTATTCTACAGAAATCGATTCAATGAGTGGGGAAACTTCGGTTACCTCGCTCCCATCATTGAGGAATATGCCGCCTTGATAGGGAAGGTAACCTTCCTTCCTCATCGGCGTGTGAATCAAATCTTGGGCAGGGTCATATCCCTGTGATTCTAGTTCACGTGACAGAGGCTCCTCCAACCTAGATACTTCATCAGGAGATAGCTGCATCCTGATTCGCTTGTGGAACTCCGCTCTACTCGACAACCTCTTCGCGTAGCCCGATAGTATGGGGTCTTCATGGTCAGCCCATGCGAACACATCAGCGATTACGAAGGCGTCTGTCAGGTTAGAATATCGATAAGGAGTCAACTCCCGATTCGATAGCATATCACGCATCTTGAGCGACAGAGGAAGTGAGCCGTTCTCGTGCAACTCTCTGGCTCGAGCCAGCGCACGCACATAATAGGCCTGTGTCAACATGTTCAACTTGTGAAAATAGACTGATTGGTACATGTGCCATCTCGTAACCAAGTATGCCTCAACCGCACCAATGGAAGCCGCATCTACCACGAGGCTCCCCTCATCGGATATCTCCATCGCTCTCAGCAATCTCTCCTTGTCGAAGCCACCGACATCGGCGCCGGTGACGAACTGATCACGGAGCAAGTAGTCTAGCCTGTCGACATCAAGCTGGCTGGACACCATCTCATGAAGGAAAGTCTCC
>CAXFCF010000279.1:0-2215 GCA_964000875.1 uncultured Candidatus Poseidoniales archaeon | reverse complement strand
CTCTCAGTCATCACTTGTGTCGTGCTGTTGATTCTCGCTTCGTTGATTATTCGAGCGAGACCTAAGAACGCCGAGAATAGATTCATGTTCGTGCTCCTGATGATGGAAGCATACCGAGTCATGGCAAGTTGGTACAACATCTACCCGTTTGAAGGATCTGAGAAATTTCTAACCGTGATGGAATACTATCGCGTTGGATGGTACATCTGTTCCCTTACATGCATAATGATGTATGTGTCGACCGTCTCTTTCTATCCCATCAAGAGATTGGAATTCATGTCCAAACCGCAAATCAAGGACAACCTTTGGTGGGCACTACCAGCAATCGCTTCCACAATCATTCTACTTCTCGTCGCTCAAAACGGAATCGTTGGAACCATCGGTGGCGCTTACTACGTAGAATGCCCGGATGGCTCAGAGGGAGGAGATGCAAACATGATCATCTACGAAGGGTCGCCAGAAATCAATGGCGAATGCATCGATGACGCAGGTTACACACCCTATTCCTGGTTCATACCAGGTAGTTCGGGCATAGGCAAGTTACTACTAATTCTACCCGTTTTCTCTGCGATTGCAGCTATGCTATTCATGCGATCAGCTTGGAAACGCTTGGAGGGTGATGAAGAAAAAGAAGCCGATGCAGTAGAAGCAAGATCCCTCTTCATCGGGTTCGCTGGAAAGGCCATCATCAAGGGTACAATGGTCTTCTCAATTGTATACATGGCGATTCGATTCGGAGACTTCAACCTAGCAGACCTAATGACTGTAGAACAGGAATATGGCCAGGATGTCCTTCGAACATATCTCTACCTGATGTACGGATTTCTGTTCAGCATCCTTCTTACTGGCATGCTTGAAGGATATATGTTCAGTTATGCGATTCTCAAAAACGAGATCCTCGGGATCGATGAGAAACTAAGGAAGACTTTCAGCGCCGCGATATTCGCAGGTGCGGGTGGTATCTCACTATTGGTGGCCTCTGAAATAATGGAGATGTTTGTAGGAGGAGGGGGTCTCATTGGTGGCGTAATTGTGGGAGTGCCACTCGTTGTACTTAGGAAGCCAATCTTCAATGTAATCAACAACTTCTCTACAGTTCTGATGCCAGAAGCATTCACCTCTGCGGAGAAATCCTACATCGAAGCATACGAAATAGCGATGGAGGATAGAATCATCACCAAAGAGGAGAGAAAGTTCCTCAAACTACAGGCAAAGACTCTGGGACTCGACGATGAGAGGATTGCTTACATCGAAGAATGGTATGATGCTAACTTAGAAGAAGAATAGAAGTTATCTTGCATACCAAATCCCAGCAAAGTGTGGATTTAGTCAACTTTAGAAATCTATCAAATTAGATTTCTAAGTAACATTCCTTAGGGTAATCTCGATTGTCACGGTATCAGGGATGTCGAGTCCATGGACGACTCTTGCAAGGACTGCCTCATCCTTAGCAGAGTTAATCTCCAACTCGATGAGTCTCTTGTGAACTCTCATCTCCCAGTGATCCCATGTCTCACAACCCTCACCATCCGGTGCCTTCCTGCATGGTACGACTAGCCTCCTCGTCGGAAGAGGAATCGGGCCGCGCATGGCGACTCCTGTCTGCTCAGATATCTGCTTGATACCCGTACAAAGAGAGTCCACATCGGTGTGGTTCAATCCAGTGACCTTGATTGCAGTAACGCTTGCCATTGGAATCAACTCCTGGTAATCAGTCCCAACAATTGATCCCTATGGTTTGCAATCACTTCTTCTCAATCTTCATACAGACGCCAGCAGCTACCGTCTTGCCCATGTCACGGATAGCGAAGCGAGACAACTCCGGGAAGGTGTCTGCCTGCTCGATCGCCATTGGCTTGGTTGGCTGGAAGCGGATTAGAGCCGCGTCGCCGGTAACTAGGTAGTCTGGGTTAGGGGTCTTCTCGCCCTTTGCAGTCTTCTCAAGAAGCTCGACGAAGCGAACTGCAACCTGAGCAGTGTGTGCGTGGAAAACAGGAGTGTATCCTGCGCCGATTGCCTTTGGAATATCCATCAACTGAATCTGTCCAACGAAGGTCTCGTCGTGACGAACGAACGAAGGTTCGCTGTCGGTATATCCTGCAACATCACCTCGGCGGATGTCAGTAGCTGATAGGCCGCGGACGTTGAACCCGACATTGTCACCTGGTTCGGCCTTGTCCACTATTGTGTGGTGCATCTCGATGCTCTTGACCTC
>CAXFCF010000278.1:0-2226 GCA_964000875.1 uncultured Candidatus Poseidoniales archaeon | reverse complement strand
CTACCCAACAATCCAACTCAATGGAACGATACCGATCTTGATGGATACGGAGACAACTTCGCCGACCCATCATGGGTCTCAATCAGGCCGAGTACATGGCCGGGCGAGTTGATTACAACTATGACTCCACTCCAGATGAATGACATCGATGCTTTCCCTGAAGACGAAGAACAGTGGAACGACACAGACGGTGACTGGATCGGTGACGAACCGTTCACCAGTAGGTCGGATGGATGTCCAATGGTTTGGGGTAACTCAAGTTGGGATAGGCTTGGTTGTGTCGACACAGATGGAGACGGCTGGTCAGACCCTGATGATGGCTGGGATGCTTGCGTCAATGGCGAAGGAAACGGAGATGCGTACATCAACGACCCCACTCAGTGGTGCGACGGAGATGGAGATGGGTTTGGGGACAACGCCAGTGGAACTGATGGAGATGCGTGCCCTGGACAATCGGGATCGTCCTACGAAGATCGAGCAGGATGTCGTGACGCAGACGGAGACGGATGGTCAAACACAGGAGACCCGTTTCCTAGCGATCCTAGCCAGTGGAGCGACCAAGACAACGATGGTTGCGGTGACAATCTGAGTGGAAACAACCCTGATCTCTTCCAAAATGATTCCAGCCAATGTGGTGACCGTGACGGTGATGGTAAGGGAGACTACGCAGTCGGAGAAAACGGAGACTGGTTCCCTGACGATAACACCCAGTGGTATGATAGAGACGGGGATGGCTATGGCGATAATCCAGACGGCAACAACCCGGACATGTGTCCTGACGAATACGGCCGTATGACTGGAAACGAAGACAGGGGTTGTCCAGACACAGACGAAGATGGCGTCGCCGATAACTTGGACGCATTCCCTGAAAACCCGATGATTTCTTCTGACAGGGACAATGACACCTTTGCAGACGACCCACTCGCGCAGAAGATGGACGACTGCCCTGACACTTTTGGAACTAGTAACAAGGGAGGAACATACGGCTGTCCAGACTCCGATGGAGATGGGTGGGCGGACTCCCGCGACTTATTCCCAAACAACGCTTCCCAATGGGAGGATAGTGACGAGGACGGATACGGTGACAATTGGGGCAACTCTAGTTGGAACTCAACTAGAAGTGACGAGTGGCCGGGTGAGTTCATCGAAGGCGCGGAGATGGCTGACGCGTTCCCTCTAGATGGAACCCAATGGAACGATACTGATGGAGATGGGTGGGGAGACGAAGCGAACGGTTCCAACCCTGACGAGTTCCGATATCAACCGAGCCAGTGGCGAGACAGTGACGGTGATGGCTACGGTGACAACACGACAAGAGATGCATACCAACCCGACGACTGCCGCTCGAAGTACGGTACCTCTACCGAGGATAGATTCGGTTGCGAAGATACCGACGGTGACGGCTGGTCCGACCTTGGTGACATCTGTATCTATGACCCTAATGTTTGGGAAGCTCCAGCCGTTTGTGCTGTTACTAGTGATCCAACACAAGAGGGGGATGGTGATGCTGAAGGCATGAGCCTCGCAAGCATCGCCACGACGATTGTAGGAGCACTGATTGCCTTCCTACTACTAGCTATCCTAGTTGCTATGATTTCACGCCAAGCAGCCAAGAGATCGAATCAATTGATGCGACAGAACATCGCCCTGCAGGAACAAATCTTCGAAGATGAAGATAGTAGGCGGCAGGAATGGATTGAGTACTATCTAGCATCCGGTGAAATTGAGAAAGCGAAGGAACTCGGTTACGAAGAGAAACCTGAGTGGATTAAACACCAAGAGGCTGAAGCGAAAGCGGAGGTAGAAGCGGTCGAAGCTCTACCCGATGCTCTTGACCTCGATGACCTACTCTGACCCTACTCGATAGGGCAACCCATATCGTGACTGGACGAGTGCCATCGAATAGGAGAGTACCTCATGGACCCTTTGGACCCATTCGACACTACTCCTGCACCACCTACGATGGAGTCTCGACTCGGGGCTCTGTTGAACTCGATGCACAGTGCAGTGCTGGAAATAGATGCTAATGGAAGATTAGTTCACGCAAACCTTGCCGCGCGGAAAATCTTGCCCGATTTACCCCCCACTCCCGCACCGGCTGAATGGGCTTCTGAATTCGCTCAATCTTGTACCTTCTACGACATCCATGGTGCTCCAATGGCGGCAGGTGAGGGGCCGCTGTTCAACTGCCTTAGAACTGAAGAGCCTCAAAGGGACTGGCAATTC
>CAXFCF010000277.1:0-2240 GCA_964000875.1 uncultured Candidatus Poseidoniales archaeon | reverse complement strand
ATAGATGGTCATCTGCAACCAATCAGAAACTGCGTTGACGGCTGAGACGCCGACCCCGTGAAGGCCGCCTGACACCTTGTAGGCAGCGTTGTCGAACTTACCCCCGGCGTGGAGGTTCGTCATAACCACGGTAGCTGTGCTGATTCCTTTCTCTGGGTGGTCGCCAACGGGGATACCTCTTCCATAGTCCCTTACTGAGACGGAGCCATCCTTGTGGATCGTGACATCTATCCTTGAATTGTGCCCGGCCAAGTGTTCGTCGACCGCATTGTCGACCACTTCCCAGATGCAACGGTGCAGAGCTTCTCCATTATCGGTCTCACCAAGATACATGCCTGGAACTTGCCGTACTGCCTCTAGTCCTTCGAGGACTTGAATCGTGCCTTCGTCGTATTCATCGGCCATTTGAACCACCTTTTCTCAGGGGGTATCTTAGATACCCCCTGTGCTAGTTCATTTGTGCCATTCCACAGTTCATAAACCCTACCAAATGAAGGCGTGTTGCAGCCACTTTTCGAAAGTGATAAAGATATGCGAAATCTGCGATTTGAGGAGATTTTCGAAAGATGCCTGAAGGACTTACCACCCCCTTCAAACATTACCGTTAAACAGGGGACGACGGTGCCGGAGGCCGATGAGCCTCCCAATGGTCTGTATCTCCCTCGGTGGCAACACTGTGGATGAGGTGTTGGAGGCTGCCGAGCAGGCTACTGCAGAAGGCGCTGACATCTTCGAAGTTCGCTTCGACAAATTGTATGTCGAGCCGGTCGAAATTACTGTCCAGAACGATGACGGAGTAGAAGAGTCTTCCATAGAGCATGTCTCACGGCCTGTTGAGGATGTCGATGTGATGGCTGCCATTGGGATGATGAAGAAGGCAATCAACAAGCCCGTACTCTTCACTTGCCGAGGCAAGGATGAGGGAGGGGAATTCCCTTCCTCCGAGAAGAATAGATTGGATATACTGAAACAAGCTATCGAGAGCGGAGTTTCCTGGATTGATCTAGAGATGTCAATCGAAGACAAGGCGCTCAAGAATCTCACCGACCTCGCTAGTGAGAATGGAACCAAGGTCGTGCTATCTCACCACGACACTGAGACGACCCCGGACAAAGACGAGATAATCTCACGCGTCGAGGAACATGCTAGCGAAGCAGAGATTGTGAAAGTCTGCTTCAACACCAGAAACCATGATGACGCCCTAAGTCTGTTCGAAGCCGCATGGGAACTGAAGGACAAGACCGTCAGTTACACACTCATGGGCATGGGTATAGGTGGCGATTGGCCAAGGTTGCATGCTCCACTATTACGTCAAGCGATGGTCTACACCACATTGGAAACCGCATTCAATCTCACAGACAGAGGAATGGTCAATGTCAATGACTTGCGGATCGCTTGGAAGATGCTTGGCCACGCCTGAACATCAATCAAAGAAGTCGTCCAAGTCGTCAGACAGACCCTCTGCCATCATAGCCTCCTTAATGGCGGCCGCCTTCCTCTTCTCCCGCTTGATTAATCGGCGGACTCCTCGAGTCTGGTTGATAACTATTGGAATCATCAAGAGGTTCATCAGAAGGACGACGAAGGCGAAGGTCACGCTCGCCTTGAATGCATCATTCTCCATGTATTCGTAGAACTCACCCAACCACTCTATGCCATACGGAGGTTCTGGCTCCGGTGGCGGCGGGGGTATGAGGTATGAGTTGTGATCCCAAAACTGGTTGCTGACTCTGACTGTCTCAATATTATCCTGAACTGGCTGGTAGTCTACATTCCCTACAGAATCTGTCGGGATCATGATGTAATGGTAAGTGGCCATCTTCCTAATGGCATACGGATCAAACTTGTCCTCACCCTCAATGAAGGTGCCAGTCGTACCCGCCTCACCCCACAAACCAATCTCGATCGGAGAGATATGTTCGAGAGTTGAAGGGATTACCTCAAGTCTGTAGAGACTCCAAGTAACATTCTCACCTGGTGGCATCTCTGGGTAAGTCCAAGTCAATTCGACATAGTGTATATTCTCATCCGAAGAATTGTCGAAGGTTACGACATGATTCATCGAATTGATGGTAACCGTAGGAGGTATAGCATCACCACACTGCCACTGAACGGTGTTTCCATCGTACCCAGCTGCTGCACCACGACTGTGATCTGGATCCCCTTGCCTGCCGACCGCCATCACTAGGTAACTCACACAAAGGTCATCTGGAAGAGGTATCGGGTCGTTCCAACTCGAA
>CAXFCF010000276.1:0-2242 GCA_964000875.1 uncultured Candidatus Poseidoniales archaeon | reverse complement strand
CCGTCGGTACCGTGCAGTCTCTGGACCGCCAATCAAATCACTCCTTGATGATGGAGTTCTCGGCGTGTACCCCGGACACTGTGATGTTTGGCCAGACATTTACTTCTCTTCCTAGAATGACTCCTGGATTGGTTACGGAGTTACAACCAAGGGCGCATCCATCTCCAACCAAGGCACCAAACTTGCGCAGTCCGCTTTCTAGGTCACCCCCTTCTAATCCTCTAACGATGACTTCCCTGCCGTCATTTCTCAGATTCGAGATCTTACAACCAGCACCTAGGTTTGCATCTCTCCCAAGCACGGAGTCTCCAACATAGTTGAAGTGAGGAGCCTTCGCGCCAGGTAGTAGTAGGGAATGCTTGACTTCAGAGGAGTGACCGATAACTGCTGAAGAACAGACCCATGTGTATGGTCTGACATATGCGGAGTGGCGGATTTCTGCTCCAGGCCCTACATAACAAGGTCCTTCTAACCTAGCACCTTCACCTACGATAGCTCTGTCATCGATACATACAGGCCCTATCGAATCATCAATTGACACCGATGCCGGAACATTGTCTGGGACAACATGCCCGTATTGTGAAAGAAGGCGATCCAACTGGGCTTTCAGTGAATCCTCAAACTCTGGGTCGAGCAAAAGCCAAGGAACTTCGTCATGTTCAGGTAGTTTCGGGACGAAACCCGGTATGTCGTCACCACCGGCCGCCTGAGGCCAGAGGCGGCTCGCAGTGATGCGTTCCAGTGGGATGCCCATGTTAGTCGGAGGGGTGCATCAGGCTTGATGCTTTCACTCGCCAAGGATTATTGGTGCCGCTGCTAAGACTTCATCACTGCAACCGTCAGCGAACTGTTCAAAATTAGTGTTGAACATCTTCGCCAGCCTATTTGCAGTAGCATCGTATGAGTCTTGGTCATCCCAAGTAGCGGATGGTTGTAGGATATCAGAAGGAACTCCTTCACACGAGGTAGGTACCTCAAACCCGAATCTCTCATCAATCTTGAAATCAGACTTGTCAAGAGTTCCGTCTAGAGCTGAGTTAAGCAAAGCACGCGTCCAACGAATTTTGATTCTCTTGCTCTTTCCATAGCCACCCGCAATCCAGCCGGTATTCAATAACCAGCAAGAGGCGCCGTGCTCTGCTACTTTCTGCGAAAGCAACTCAGCGTAGACACTTGGGTGCATTGGCATGAAAGGTGCTCCAAAGCAAGCAGAGAAGGTTGCTTGTGGCTCGACAACTCCTACTTCGGTACCTGCTACCTTGGCGGTGTATCCCGATATGAAATGGTACGCTGCCTGTTCAGGGGTTAGACGAGAGATGGGGGGGAGTACTCCAAAGGCATCACAAGTGAGGAAGACAACATTCCTAGCGTGGCCGCCCTTACTTTCCGGGACTCGGTTTTCGATTGATTCAATGGGGTAGGATCCTCGGGTGTTCTGGGTAATCGACACATCGGTGAAGTCCGGTACTCCGTCTGAATCCAGAATGACATTCTCAAGTATAGTTCCAGGCATTCTAGTGGTGCCGAAGATTGCAGGTTCGTCTTCTTCCGAGAGATCAATCATCTTAGCATAGCAACCCCCTTCGAAGTTGAACACTCCATCTCTATTCCACCCATGTTCGTCATCTCCTATCAAAGGCCTAACTGGATCAGCGGAAAGGGTTGTTTTACCTGTTCCTGAGAGGCCAAAGAATACCGCGCAATCTCCATCCTGTCCAATGTTAGCTGAGCAGTGCATTGGCAGGTGACCATTCTTAGGGAGGAGGTAATTCATAATCGAGAAGATTGACTTCTTGATTTCACCTGCGTAACGGGTTCCACCTATGATGACTGTCTTTTCGGAGAAACAGACAACAACGAAGCATTCAGAGTTGATTCCCTCTGCCTCTCCATCTACTTCTAGGGAAGGAGCGTGTAGGATAGTGAATTCTGGTAAGTGGTTAGCCAACTCGTTATCACTTGGGCGTAGGAACATGTTGCGAGCGAAGGCAGCGTGCCACGCACTTTCACTCACGACTCGAATTGGTAATCTCTGATTTTCATCGGCTCCAGCGTATAGATCCTGCACAAACAGTTTGTCCGCTTGGTTAAGGTGAGTTCTGACTTTGTCAAGTAATGAGTCGTAGATTTCCCGGGTCGTGGGGACATTTACCTTACCCCACCAGACATCATCCTCGACCATGGTTTCCTTGACTATGAACTTGTCATTTGGAGACCTCCCAGTTCGATCACCAGTTCGGGT
>CAXFCF010000275.1:0-2263 GCA_964000875.1 uncultured Candidatus Poseidoniales archaeon | reverse complement strand
TCGTATGACGACCTCGTCTCCGTGTTCTGGCAGTCAGATTTAATCAAAATTGAACTGATGTTCAATCTCGACCGCTTCTGATACCTTGTCTCTTGGGTTATCTCGCCTAAGCTTGATTTCCCCTGGTACAAGGCGGGGTCTCACCGAGGTGATTCCCACTTCCTGCGTTGATCTTTGAACTCCCAACCGAAGTTGGTTCTTCTCTGATCTCCTTCTAGAGATCTCCCTCTACAAGGAGCCGACTTCCGCCCCCGAGGGGCCCACGCCGGCAGGCGGGCATGGGGTTTAGCCGGAGCCTCTCCCCACCACTCCTCAGGAGCGGCAAAGTTTCCATAGGTGGGTAAGGTGCATAAATCTTTCGATTAATTAGGTACTTTTCCACCAGAAAATAACCAAATTATACCTATATTTCCATTGGAAAATATCAGCGGCGGAGCGAACGTAATTTTTCTTGGAGAGCCGAGCGGCGGGGGTCAGATTCCGAACTATCTTCAGTTACCAATTTATGTTCAAGTCTACGCTCAAATAGTTCCGATTTGAATAAAACTAAACGACCATCATCAAGGCATACTGCAACCCTGTCATCTCTAGCTGCGATTGATCTAACCCTTGGAAGATATGGGAATTCAACTATACTCTCTCCGGTGCTACCAGACAGAATATGCAATGTTGAGTGAAGACCATTCCATGTAGAAATCCATACTGTATTCGTACCCAATGCCTTGAAGCCCACTTGAGATTCATCTAATTGATCATGAAGTGTTGTACTCCATGATTGTGAGGTGCCCTTGAGGGCGTGTACAATACCGTCATCACCCCCACCTACTACCAAACCATCCCTTGCAGCGATGGTTAGTACACTCTCTACTCCATCACATACATGTTCAATTCCAACACCATCTTTTCCAAGTATGGAAAAGGAACCAGAAGCGTGCCCAAAGTAAGTTCTACCATCCAATGTTACCCCTGAAAGTATTGGATCGTCAGAACTCGTATCGAGGTGATCGCAAGAAATGTCGTTTTGAATCATAATTCCACAGCGTGGTCTTCCAAGACCCATCGTTACTCTCGCGTCTTCTTCTATCAGTAAGTGCCAAGGTCTCTCATCGAATGTGTCTTCGCGGACGCTTTTACCATCGGCATCGAAACGCCAACATGTCGATTCGACGAAATCATTGAGTTCCAATTCGTAGACAGAGGAAGTTGCCACCACTCTAGAACCATCATCGGTGCATGTTACGAGATCTGAAGAACCAACCAATTTCTTGTTCCACTTTGTCTCTCCTGATTCCGCATTGATGACTAGTAAATCTCCTCCTGTTGTGGCGCAGATGAATGGAGGGTTAGCCGAACGGGCACCGCACATCTGCTCGACACGATTGTTACCCTTCGCCTCCCACTCTAGTGTACCATCTGCCGACCAAGCCCTAAGATTACCATCCCAATCTCCAGCATAAACACGTTTTGAGCCAAGAAGTGCGCAAGACGCTGCTGCCGGCATGTCGCGTACGAACCAGGCGTACTCGTCTATGGAGGCCACGCTCCTACAGGAAATGTTCACGCCTAAGTGACTTCGCCCCTCACGTCGACCTCAGACACCGTACAGCGCTCCGACCTTCTCGCCCAAGTAATCAACGAATGGTTGTGGGCTTGGAGTGCTGCCTGTGGCCTCTTCGACGAGATCTTCTGGCTCGATGATGCTGCCTCGCGTATGCACATTGTCTCTCATCCATTCGAGTAATGGTGTAAACTCACCGTTGCGAATGAGGTCATCCATTGAGCCGATGTCCTTCTCAGCGGCTGCGAGCAACTGAGCGGAGTATAGATTGCCAAGGGTGTAAGTTGGGAAATATCCAAACGCACCCATCGACCAGTGGATGTCTTGCAGCACCCCTTCGGTTCTGGTAGGTGACCTGACGCCCAAATACTCCTCGTACATATCGTCCCATGCATCGGGCAGATTATCTACCTCAAGGTCACCATTGATGAGGCGCTTCTCTACCTCATAGCGGATCATTATGTGTAGATTGTAGGTTGCCTCATCGGCCTCGACGCGAATAAGACTCGGCTCCACCTGATTAACAGCTTGCCACAACATCTCAGGAGTTACTCCTTCGAAGTTATCTGGGAAATGTTCCTTCCAAAGAGGGAATGACCACTCGCAGAATGCTAGTGAGCGGCCGACTTGATTTTCCCATAATCGGCTCTGACTCTCATGGATTCCTAGGCCATTCGCTTCGCCTACGGGTTGGAAATCAAGGTT
>CAXFCF010000274.1:0-2271 GCA_964000875.1 uncultured Candidatus Poseidoniales archaeon | reverse complement strand
AGGGTCAAAGTCAGTCATCGAGAAGAATAGCTGTACATACTCTCTTCCTCTCGCACTGGTTTCCTGTATATCTCCAAGTTCCTCTGCATATGGTTCGAATCCGAATCCGTAATGCATCGTACCTTCATTCTTGGCCATGTACACCTTGTCATACTCGATGAACACAGTAAATTCGGTTCCAGCGGTTAACTCACCGAGGAAGGTTCCTTCTCTTTCCTGCAATGAGGCAATCTCATCGATAGTCCAAACATCGGGTGCATCTAGATCAACCGAAGTGGATAGAGCAACTGGTCCAGAGACTATTGGGATTATTGTCAGTGAACTCAACATTCCTAATCCAACGAAGATGAAGGTTAGAACCTTGAAAATCCCTATTGGAGGTAGCAAGTACATGATTAAGAAGAGCACACCTACTGTAATCAGTGCCATCATGATAGGTCCTACTAAGCCACTCGATGCTGCAGACTCCTCGGCAAATCCAGCGGTTCCAACTGCGTATGGAGATATGTACTCCTCACCTTCCTGCAGTTCTAACCCCGGGACTTCTTCTTCGTAGGGCGGTAAGACAGGGATGGTCATTTCGAAGTTGTCACGTCCCAAGTAGAGTGAGTAGCTGTCTAGTGGCCCGCTCGGTTTCTGGAATGAAAGTCGTAGGCCGAAGACCTCACCTCCATCTAACTCGTCGATTCTATGTCCTTGAAAAGAGAAGGTGTAGATATCGCCGTCGACTTCGTCTGGTCCATTCAGGGTGACGCTGGAGATATCTGCCAGTGAACCTGGCTTCCCCATTCTCAAGGTAAGAGTGACTTCCTTGGAGCAACTTCCCTGACAGAAAATAGCGAGCGTCAAAGTTCCCTCTATTGCGTTCTCTTCACTGATAGCGGTGACATTTTCGGCAGCATCAGTACCATCGAAGGTGAATTCTCTCATTCCTCCACCGCTACTTCCGAACCCGTTGCCTTCTGAAAATGAGGAGGTTGATTGCCCGTCGTTTGGCTCAGCATGGTTCCATGTGCTCCATTGTGTCCACTCTTGTCCGCTGTCATCGCCGTACATGTACAACGTGTTCTGTTCGTATGTCAGGATGCGGTCTGGGTCGGCATCTTCCTGCATTATCTCCGAGGTAGCCCCAGTAGCGCCAGAGAAGCATGCGACTAGTAACAGGGTCAGTGGCAAAGTCACCGCCCATAGGGCGGTGCGTGATGTAGGTCGTCGCGCCTCTGACATCGACCAGCCGACTACACCGGATGATATAGAATTGAAGGCCGCCCGACTAGCGGGTGAAGAAGGGGGTGTGGCAACTGACCGGGGCGATAAATGACTACGAATCACTACTGCTCTCGAGCGGCTGGTCACCTGAACTTGCTCGGTTGGAGCATCAGGCACTACTTCGGTCGACCGGTGGTTGTGAGCCGGTTCAGGAGAGGTCACTACTTTGCACCTCGGAAGGAAGTGAGAAGGTTGCTGCAAGATCCCTGCTTTTGCAGGAATCTCTTCATCCTGCTGCGGCGCATGAATACGATGTGTCAACGAACGCGGATGTCGTCTCAAATTGGGTTGCTGAGAGTCTCACTTCAACAGAAGGTTCGATTGTGGTTCGTGCCACGAAGGTAGGCCATAGATTGGAGGGTTGGCACAGCAGAGAGATTGAGCGTGACTTTGGAGCTATTCTCCATGGATCAGGTTTCGAAATAGACTTACATAATCCAGATAGGGTATTCTCGATCTTCTCACTTGCCGACCAGGATCCCCGTCATGTCAAGAAAGAGGCTACCTCACCCTCACTAGCTTGGGGCATTAGGCGGCATGATAATTCCAAGTGGAAGGATAGCACGGCACCAAAGCGGCCATTCTTCAAGCCAGTTAGCCTCGACCCGAGACTTGCTCGCGCAATGGCCAACCTCGCTTGCCCCAATGGAGGGAGTTTCCTCGACCCGTTCTGTGGTACTGGTGGTATTCCGATTGAAGCTGCTTCGATAGGTCTAGATTCGTACGGTAGCGACCGTGACTTCGAGATGGTAGCGGGTAGCGAGCGTAACTCAGAATGGATGTTGGAGGATCGAGGTCTTGAAGCCGAGGTGACAATACGTCACTGCTCAGCGACCGAATTGGAGGATGATTGGGGTGACTTGGCACCATTCGATGGCTTCGCGTTTGACCCACCCTATGGCCGTAATTCTTGGAAATCCGACGACGGTTGGAATCTATTCATCGATGCTTGTGCTGCTTGCACTGGAGTCAGTCACAAAGATTCCCGTCTTGTCGCGCTAA
>CAXFCF010000273.1:0-2273 GCA_964000875.1 uncultured Candidatus Poseidoniales archaeon | reverse complement strand
GTTCTCGTAGCGACGATTAGATTGGAATCGTCTCTGACTTCAATGGTCACCTCACCACTCAGTGCTGTCACACCAGATGTATTCGTCCAGTCCCAATCAAGGGAGTCGATGCTTCGAGTTTGACCAGGAGAGATGTCAATTCCCCTTTCTTGCTGGAAGCAGGTTCTGTGTTCTCTGTCGTTAGAGTGGATTTCTCCAACGGAATCAATGAATGAAATTTGGAATGGACAGGATGGATTGTAGTCAAATGAGATTGTGCTGGAGCTAGGGTTGTAGATTGATATCGCTATGCTCAGAGCAACTTCTTCAGCATGCCAAAGAGCATCACCGTCTGCCTCATCTATCTCTAGAACAACTTGCAACATAGTCTCATCAGCTGTTGCTCCAACTGCTGCAAGAGGGGCGAGAAGCAGAATCAGGAGGGTAGCGAAAGCGGCTGAACCTCGTCCCGATATCCTCGCCATATGACTCGCCTCTCCTAGAGAGGCGATGCGTGTGACCCACTTAAGTCCCTCCCATCCGGGAAAACCCTATCCAAGTCGGACTCTTCGAAGAGTCCGGTGTTGAGAGGAGGCGAATTCGACAAGCGCTCCGATTCGAACGGAGTTGAGGTTTGGGTTTCTCAACAGGGGCCATATGACAACATGAACACTGCTTTCATAGATAAGCGAGGTAGGGTGGCCATACTTATCGATCCATTCGATGGAGACGCTTGGTTGGCGGCCTTGGGTGCAGAAGGCATCGTACCTACTCACATCTTACTGACACACACCCATCGCGACCACACTGCCGGGGTGTCTACAATTCGCAAGGCTCATCCAGAGGTAGAGGTATGGGGGCATGAGGAGTCGGTCGCCCCCTCTCTTCTCTCACGGATCATCTTCCGTCGCACCGATTTCACTCATGTTTGGAACCATGCACCTGACACTTCTGTAACATGGGAAGCGGGAGCGATTCGATTGGAAATAACACATTCACCTGGTCACGCCCCTGGTCATGTGACTCTTCATGGACATGGAGTCTATGTCGCGGGTGATCTTCTGTTCACTATGCGTAGTGGTAGAGTAGACCTACCTGGCTCAGATCCAGATGCACAACATCGCAGTTTAACACATGCTCGAGCATTGTTGGCAGGTCTACCACAGGATTGGCGTTTGATACCAGGTCATCGTTACGGTTGGATTGACGGTTCGACACCTGATTGGGTATCAATATCGGATGCTCTTGCTCACAATGTTGCACTAAATGCTCTTGGTTTCGAAGACTTCGACGCTCTTCCTTTCAACCGCTTCGATGATGATTTGGCTGCCTAATCACAGACCCTTGGAAAAGACAAGTGGGAATCTTACTCGTACCTTTGTTCCGACACCCAACTCCGTAGAGTAGTCGACGCTTCCATCCATCAGTTCACATAGCGCTTTGACTAGAGTTAGACCAAGGCCAACGCCACGCCTTAGCTGCCCGTCTCGCACCAAAGTTTTGGAGTAGGGTTCGAACAATCTCATCTCTGCCTCTGGTGATATGCCGGGTCCTGTGTCTTCAACCTCGAAAACGACATGGTCCTCGTGGGTTGAGACGCGTAGACAAACATCACCATTTTCAGTGAATTTGACCGCGTTATCCAGCAGTTGTTCCAATACCTCCTGAAGTCTAAGTTCATCGATATGGACCTTGTCCGGTGCGGCGTTCATTTCCAATTGGAATTCTAGATCTCTGCGAACGCACATCTTCCGAGCCACTTCACACGCCTTGTCAACTATCTCATCTAGTTCATGCCAATCGGCTGTTATTCGTACGGTACCCGAGATAATGTTAGAGTAACTGATGACAGAGTCAATCATCATACGCAATGAGTCTCCAGCGTCGATGATTTCCTGAAGATATTCTGTTTCGTCTTCATCGAAGTTCTCCGAGATGGCGAGTATGTCGGCGAAGCCGAGAACTCCAGATAGTGGTGTTCTCAGGTCGTGACTGAAGTTGGCGATGAATCCCGCTTGTAGATTGTGTGCGCGAGACAATTCACCGTGGGTGAGACGTAACTCCTGCGCCGCATTCCTAGTTTCATCCAACTGTTCTTTGAGAGCCTTCTGTAGGTTGATGAGTTCTGTGATGTCTTGATAGGAACAGACGACACCACTGAACCTACCATCAGAACCGTGGAGCGGTTCGGCCGTACCCAGTAAGTGTAGTCTTTGACCATTGTAGAACTCTATGGTGAATTGCCAGTCCCTTTGAGGCTCTTCAGTTCTAAGGCAGTTGAACAGCGGCCCATC
>CAXFCF010000272.1:0-2279 GCA_964000875.1 uncultured Candidatus Poseidoniales archaeon | reverse complement strand
ATAGACCTAGGAACGACAAACAGTTGTGTCGCTACCATCGAAGGTGGCGAGGCAGTCGTAATAGCAAACGCTGAGGGGGCGAGAACTACTCCGAGCGTCGTCGCCTTCACCAAAGAAGGTGAGCGATTGGTAGGAGTCACCGCCAAGCGTCAAGCGGTCACGAACTCCGAACGCACCATCATCTCGGTAAAGCGAGAGATGGGTACTGAATGGAAGAAGAACATCGACGATGCTGATTACACTCCGCAAGAGATTAGCGCCTTCATACTTCAGAAGTTGAAATCTGACGCCGAGGCCTATCTCGGGCAAGAAGTAAAGCAAGCTGTGGTAACCTGTCCTGCCTACTTCACTGACGCTCAGCGAAAGGCGACCAAGGACGCTGGCCGAATCGCCGGACTTGAAGTCTTGAGAATTATCAACGAGCCAACCGCTGCTGCACTCGCCTTCGGCGTCGACAAGGATGACGACCAAACTATCCTGGTCTACGACCTAGGTGGTGGGACTTTCGATGTCTCCGTCTTGGAGATTTACCAAGTCGACGAACAACCACAGATTGAGGTCAAGGCCACCGCTGGTAACAACCGCCTTGGTGGCGACGATTTCGACGACTACATCATCGAGTGGGCGGTTGCCGAGTTCAAGAAATCGAGCGGTGTGGATTTGAGTAAGGACAACCAAGCCATGAGCCGCCTGAAGGAGGCTTCAGAAAAAGCAAAAATCGAACTTTCAGGAACTCAACAGGCGCAACTGAACCTACCGTTCATCACGATGGTAGATGGCCAGCCTGCCCACTTGGATCTCACTCTATCACGTGCCAAGTTCGAAGAATTAACCGCCGACTTGGTTGAGGCGACGATGCAACCCACCCGTCGAGCACTGAAGGATGCCGGAATATCCTCAGGAGAGGTAGACAAGGTGATTCTAATCGGAGGTTCGACCCGAATCCCCGCTGTCCAAGCGGCCATAGAGAAGGAAGTTGGTAAATCTCCTCACAAAGGAATCAACCCCGATGAAGCGGTTGCACTAGGAGCCGCACTCCAAGCTGGCATAATCGTAGGAGACGACAGCGTCACCGATGTACTGTTACTAGATGTCACCCCTCTGACCCTTGGTATCGAAACATTAGGGGGAGTCACCACAACCATGATCGAGCGAAACACCACGATTCCGACTAGGCGTTCGGAGACCTTCAGTACAGCCAGTGACAACCAGCCTGCAGTGGAAATACATGTCTTGCAAGGTGAGCGTGAGTTCGCCCGGGACAACATCACCCTTGGGAGATTCTTCCTTGAGGGAATACCACCAGCTCCACGTGGCATGCCACAGATTGAAGTCGCATTCGACATCGACGCAAACGGCATAGTCAATGTCTCAGCCAAGGATCTTGGAACTGGAAAAGAGCAATCGATACGAATCGAATCCGCTACTTCCCTCTCCGAGGATGAAATCAATCAGAAGATTGCCGATGCCGAAAAGTTCGCCGACGAGGACAAGGCTCGCAAGGAGAAAGTCGAGATTAGAAACCAAGCTGACAGCATCATCTACCAGACCCGCCGAACTCTGAAGGAAGCAGAGGATAAGCTATCCAGTGACGACACCCAACCGGTCGAAGAGAAGTTGACCGAATTGGAAGGTTTGATTACCGCTGACGACAAACCAATACCCGACGAGGAGATTGATACTGAAGCGATACAAGCCAAGGTCAAGGAATTGGAAGAATCGATGCACGCTATTTCGGCCAAGTTATACGAAGCAGCAGCGGCATCCATGGAAGCCGAACAAGCCGCTGAAGATATGGCTGAGAACGGCAACGATGTGGTCGATGCGGACTTTGAAGTCGTCGACGAAGACGCTGAAGACTGAACTCACTGAGTAATCAGACGGACAAGAGTTCTGACATGAACTCCAGTCGCACCGTGTGCTACGGTGTCGTTGGTAGTCGTACCCCATGCAGTCCCAGCGATGTCCAAATGAGCCCACGGAACCTGCTTCTTGTCATCGCCATCGCCAATCTCTGGCACGAACTGCTTGAGGAACGCTGCTGCGGAGTTTGAACCACCATAGCGATCTCCCAAGTTCTTGACATCAGCAATCTTGGAACCTGTCATCTGCTTCTCGAAAGCCGGCAACAGCGGCATAGGCCAAGCTAGCTCATCGACTGCTTCACCTGCTGCCCGTAGACGCTCGCGCAGAGCATCATCGTTCGACCATAATCCCGATGCTTCGTGACCCAATGCAACAACGCAAGCACCAGTCAATGTGGCTAGATCGATGACATA
>CAXFCF010000271.1:0-2285 GCA_964000875.1 uncultured Candidatus Poseidoniales archaeon | reverse complement strand
CAATGTATGGAATGGCCTTGACCTTGAAGCCAAAGACATCCTCAATACCAGTGTAGTACTCTGTCACAAGGCCGATGAGGATTCCAACGATGGAACCGATACCAACGGCATAGATGACATTGGTGTCGAGGCCGTAGTGATCTAGGGCGAAGTAACCGCCAACAAGGAAGAGGGCTGCACCGATGAAGGTCGTGTTCCTCAAAGCGGCTCCTGCGTCCATGTTCTTCATGGCACTAATCGAGAAGACGCCAATAATCGAAGCGAGATAGCCGACGACTCCGAGTAGGATTGGAATCATCAGGTATGGTGCGCCCAGCTCACTGCTAGCTGCAGCGATGACCATGGCGGCGATTATCGAGCCGACGAACGACTCAAAGATATCTGCACCCATGCCAGCAACATCGCCGACATTGTCGCCTACATTGTCAGCGATGACACCAGGGTTACGTGGGTCGTCCTCAGGAATACCTGCCTCGACCTTACCAACAAGGTCGGCACCTACATCTGCGGCCTTGGTGTAGATTCCACCACCCACACGTGCGAAGAGAGCGATGCTTGAAGCACCCATGCCGAAGCCAGCGACATTTGCGACTGTCAGGAACTCGGTTGTGGTGAAGTAGTACATCAGTGAGATGCCAAACAGACCTAGTCCACCGACTGCCAATCCCATCACAGCACCGCCGTTGTAGGAGGTAGTGAGGGCAGCAGCCTGACCACCATCAGCCGCTGCCTGAGCTGTACGACCGTTTGCACTCGTTGCAGACTTCATACCGCTGAATCCAGCGGCGACGCTGCAGGAAGCACCAATGACGAAGGCAATCATCGTGTTCAAGCCAAGGTCATCGTTGTACATCCCACCAATATACAGCAGAGCTGCTACACCAATGATAAACATCGAGAGCATCTTGTACTCTGCCATCAAGAAGGCCATCGCACCATCTTGGATGCGGCCAGTAATCTTGGCTACCGTCTCGTTCTCTATTTCAATCGAATCGACCTTCCTGTAAAGGCCGAAAGCGATCAACAGGCCGACTATGCCTGCACTGATTCCAATCATTCCCAGTTGTGTTCCATCCATGGTTTCACCTGATTCGTTGAGCGCCCGACCTGAGGCCCCCCTATAAGCGATATCCAGTGATAATGGAACCTTTGTGCAAGTTCTGAGGCTACGCCTCAATCAGCGACGCTCTAACTGTGCTGCAAAGTTGACCAGCACCCTTGCCCCATCGTGCTCTCTTTGGAACGCCTCGAGTTCTTCCTTTCCTATGTGACCGAGCCTGTGCGACCTCTCGATTCTCGACTTCGCTGCCTCCGGATGAAATTGGGTGCCCCAAACCGGAAGTAAAGCCCCTGATTCCGACGCCACCCTAACTGCTGGGAACTCAGTATGGGCAGAATTACCGAGCGGGATTACATTGCTGGGGATATCTGAAACATGATCCTGATGGGTGTAAAGACAAACTGGTGAAGCCATACCAGAGAATAGTGGATCAGAAGCCCCTGCGTCAGTTAGCCGTAGTTCAATTACCGCATCCGTGCGGCTTGCTGCCCGCGTGACTTCGCCTCCTAGAGCCTTGCATAATAGCTGGTGACCGAAACAGATACCTAGCGTCGGAAGACCAACTTCAACCGCTGAGCGCATTAGCGAAGCTGCTGGCTCCATCCAAGGCTCCCACTCCGAAACATTACGCCGACTACCACTGCAAATCAGTGCTTCGGCACCGATCGTTTTCAACCAAGTCACCATGTGATCATCCTTGGAATCAAAATCTGGCAATGACACCCGGCGTAGGCGAGCGATACCACCTTTGAGAACGATGCTTCTATCAGCGACGAAGGCGAATGCATCGTCCCATTCTTCCAGCATTGACTCTTCAAGATCAACAATTAAATCCGAAGTTGCTGCGACCTCGAAGCAAGCCGCAGACTGATACTGAGGTGTCAGTAGAATTACCTCGAGCTCACCAAACCTATCTGCAATGGGAGTGAGTATCTCGATGTTACCCCCATGACCAAACTCCTCTCTCTCGACAAGAAGGTCGAGCAGAAGAATGCGGACTGGAGAATCCATGCCTCCATGACCATGTGTACCGGACTTGAAACAACCGATGGTTGATAGGAGGGCAGTGGAACCGAGGCTCGGGAGCGACATGGCTGAGATAGACAAGGAAACCATCCTCGCCAGCGTGGGACCCGTGCAAGCGGTGCTCGACGCCCATGATGGAGTGGTCAATGTAGTCGACACGAGCGATGGCATCATCACCATCTCACTCGAG
Source organism: uncultured Candidatus Poseidoniales archaeon (assembly GCA_964000875.1). Lineage (GTDB taxonomy): Archaea > Thermoplasmatota > Poseidoniia > Poseidoniales > Thalassarchaeaceae > MGIIb-Q1. Next base: position 9 of record CAXFCF010000271.1, on the reverse strand, counting down.
GGGGGATGT
>CAXFCF010000270.1:0-2287 GCA_964000875.1 uncultured Candidatus Poseidoniales archaeon | reverse complement strand
CTCCCTGCGATATGGATTCCTGGAATATCGGACTGGGGCATACCCAAACGCGCTGACAGCGCATATGTTGTCTCCAAACCCTGCGCCATACCGAAGGTCTTCAGGTGGTTCAACCAATTCCTATCGAGGCTCATCGAGTACCCCCCTCCCTTCCTCCCCAGACCCTCGCCTTGAAATGGGTTTTCTCGCTCGGCAACCCCATGAGCGAGGCCACCGGACTTGGTTCCGTGAAGGATGCACTAGCCGAGGGATGGCGCTCGATGGCGGCTATGGGAGGCATGTTCGTTGCCACCATTCTACTCGCGGTATACATTCAACCCTACTGGGATCGACCCGAAGCACGTGCATTCGGAGAGGCTGGAACCACGAAGGTAGGACTAATCGGATTGGAGTTCATTCTGATTCTCGTCTTCACCTTCTTCATTCTCTGGCTGGCAAAGAAAGGATTGCACCTAATCATCAAGTGGGGTGTCCTCCTAATATTCTGGATTTCACTATCCTACTGCTTCATACCACTCGCCTCCTACGCCATAGACGAGCCCGAACCAATCCCAACATTGCGTGAGGAAAGCAGTGACTGGTACGAAGTGTTGTTCAACGAAGCGGATCCCAGTACCTATGTCGCTGCAAACGAAACCCGTCTATTCGCATTTGAACAAGCCAGTGGTCTCGAAATAGGAATGGCACCAACCGAACTCTGGTCATTCGACCTCGATTTAGGGAACAACTCATTCTCGTCACATCCAATATCAATCTCTGATAGTGGGGACAAGTACGTATTATGTGATCAGGCACGTTTCATTGTGTTCGATAAAGAGACTGGAGAGATTGAGTTTGAGAGATTAGAGGAGAAGTGTGTAACTGCGGTTTACACATCCGAAGAAATAGGTTGGGCGGTACAGAGCAACTATCTCTACAAGGTTGACGAATACCATGCAAACAACCCAATTCACAGTTGGTGGTATGCACTTCCAGATGCATATTCCAATGGTTCGGCTCTACTAACGGTGCTACTTGACGACGAGCATATGCTGCTAGTCAGCGGAGGTTGGGCAGGTGTAGTTGAGATTCCTGACAACCAACACAATGGCGCGATTTTCGGTTCGGTAAACGCTACAGTAGTCTGGGAGATGACGGCTGACGAAGGTAAGCATTTCACCAGCTCCACCTGGGGTTACTCACCGTGGTCAGAAAATGCTTGGTGGGACGAAACAGCAGAAGCGAGCCTTCTGGTGCTCGGAAACGAAATCGGAGAGTTATATGGTTTCGACTGGGATGGAAAGGACATGGTCTCAGAAGAACGCTTCGCTTTCAACGAGCGTGGAGCATTCGACTCACCAATTCAAGGACTCATGCTCGCTGATTCACGACATGACGGGCGCACAGACCTCTGGGTAGCATCTGGTGGCGAGATGCAGATGTTCGGTGGCTGGGTCATGACTCAACAGGCAGTCATCGATGGCTTAGACGAAGAAGGACCTATCGGCATGACCCTACACACCATCGAGGACGAGAGATGGAGTGATATCGGTCTCGAGTACGGAGTAGCTACCATCTATGGTACTGAGGGTTACTCAAGCAGTGTGATCTCAACGCCTGTAAACGACCCTGCCTTCATCATCGAGGACGGTGTTGGAAACTGGCTTCCAATCTACTGGTCATTCATCGTAGCTCTTGTCGCATCCACGCTATTGATGGTCGGCTTGATTATCCACCCTGAGTGGTATGTGGTCAACATTGCTGGAATAGCCACCGGAGCTGGTGTCATCACAATTATCGGTGTTAGTTTCGTTCCAACAATCATCATCATCTTCATGATTGCGACAGCCATCTACGACGCTTACGCAGTCTACAAATCGAAACATATGCTCGATCTCGCTGACACTATGATTGATCTGAAACTACCCATTCTCTTGGTCGCACCACCGGACAAAGACTACTCCTACATCGATGACGACGATAGGATGTCTGAGAAGGAGTCCACTACGACTACTGCTTCTAATGTAGACAACGAGAAGCCGGTAGTAGTCAAGAAGAAAACACAATCCAGCGACGCATTGCTGATGGGTCTTGGAGATGTCATATTCCCTGGTATGCTCGTTATCTCTGCTCTGACCTTCCTCCCGGGAAGTTCTACCATCCTCGGACTGTCGGCACCGATGTTCGTAGCGATTTCGACTTTGATAGGAGGATTGGCTGGCTACTGCGTCTTGATGCAGTATGTGGCTTTGGGTCGACCACAGGCAGGCCTCCCTCTACTCAACGGAGGTAGCATACTCGGCTATCT
>CAXFCF010000269.1:0-2298 GCA_964000875.1 uncultured Candidatus Poseidoniales archaeon | reverse complement strand
GATGGTTGCAATCACTGGGCTTACTGCCCTTTCCTCTCTCTCAATTTCGGCATGTGATACATTCATGTTCAAGCCCTCATAGATGGAGACCTAGGACACTACTTATTGTGTTCGACGGCGAATTCACTTTCAAGATAGGAATATCCAAACTGAAAGTGAAATCTTGAGCAGTGCAGCGAATTCAGTTTCCAATCACTTTCAACAGATTCATCCCCCTCCATCTTTGGTTGATATACTGAGGCTAGTTAGACCGATTCAACATAGGAGTTGAGAAGATGGCTAAGAAGAATACGAAGAACAATGAAGAGTCTGCTTCGACAGAGGTCGATGAGCAGGAGGAAGTCGTGATGGTCGAGGTACCCGAGGAGGAGCCCACTATCGAGGATTTACCAGGTGTAGGTCCTGCGACCGCGGAGAAGCTAAGGGAGGCTGGTTACGAAGAACTCCTAGCAATCGCGGTTATGTCACCCAGCGAATTGGCTGACTCCGCTGAGTTGGGTGAAGCAGTCGCCTCGAAGATTATCAACGGTGCGAAGAAGCTGGCCAACATCGGTGGTTTCGTCAGTGGTGGAGATTTACTGGAGCGTCGCCGACAGGTGTTGAAGCTGACCAGTGGTAGCAAAGCGCTGGATGAGTTGTTCGGTGGCGGATTTGAGACACAAGCGATATGCGAGGTGTACGGTGAATTCGGTTCGGGTAAGACCCAAATCGGCCATCAATTAGCCGTTAACACAATTCTGAAAGCGGAAGAGGGTGGTCTTGGTGGCGAGGTGTTTTACATTGACACAGAAGACACTTTCAGGCCTGAGAGGATTACCCAAATGGCTCGTGGTGTAGGTCTTGATCCCGAGCAAGTATTGGAAAGGATTCATGTTGCTCGTGCGTACAATTCTGCACACCAGATGCTTCTGGTGGATGAGATTAAGCGAATGGGTAAGAACATCGATGTCAAACTCATCATCGTTGATTCTTTGACGAGTCATTTCCGAGCTGAATATCTTGGAAGAGGCAAGTTGGCCGAGCGCCAACAGAAGTTGAACAGACATCTGAAGGAACTCAAGCAGTTGGCTGATGTCAACAACGCTCTTGTTTTGGTTACCAACCAAGTTCACTCCAAGCCGGACGCAATGTGGGGCGACCCAACCAAGCCAATCGGTGGTCACATAGTCGGTCACGCATCGACATTCAGGCTTTACTTACGCAAGTCGAAGGCAGGCAGGAGGATCGGCCGTCTGGTTGACTCCCCTAACCTACCAGAGGGTGAAGCGATATTCACAGTCTGTGCTGATGGTATCCGAGACTGAAGTCACAAACTTCGAAGATTAGTTGTCGACGGATTTAGGTCCATCGGGCAACTTGTAGTCGGAGCGACTCCACTTCTGGCACTTCCAGGTTTTCAGAGAGGTTTCGTGGGTATCGCGTAATTCCTCGATCCCTGGATGTTCAGGGTTAACCTTGGCTGCGTAGCAGGCGAGACAGTACCTTTTACCATCGTGATCAAGGAAGTTCATCGAGGTGCATGGCGTGGAGCAGACTACGCAAGTGCGGAACCCGTAGAACTTCGACATACAGTCACCCCCACTGGCGAGCGCTCTATGAATTCACCGGGAATACTTCGTGAGAAGATGGGTTCAGTTTTCAACCTCAATCAGACCGCGACATCTGCTAAAGCGATGTGACTGAGAGCAAGGGATTCCCAGTTAGCAGGATCCTCTTCGTCATCTTCAATCGCACCTAGTCTGACCATCCCTTCCAAGGTAGGATGAGGTCGAAGTGCAATAAGTTCCGCTCCAATCCAACCCATCAAGGAGTCAGCTTGATGGTTCAGTTCCGGATTCATCACTGTAAGTTCAGGTACTTCGTTACCATCATTCCACTCTGGCAACCTAAGAAGCCAGGCACGGTTGTCGCCTTCGCGCACACCCGCACGTGAGAAAGCAACACGCATCTGGTGAGTTCCGGCCATTAATCTGAGAAACTCTCCGTCAATTGAGTTCGATACCATCTGTCCTGATGATGCCCTTTCTCTGACTGCCATCCATGCAGCCCACAGGTGTCGCTCGGATGTTGCAGTAGGATAACCAAGGAGCATCCACCTTGAATCATCTCGATGTTCCATCAAGTTGGAAGCCATTGCCCTCACATCGTTCACTGGTTCCGAGAACTCGATGCACCAAGCGGGAAACCAAGGTGGGACTCGCTCCTCCATCGTCTCACGCGTCTCCGCTTAAGCAAATATCAACTGCGGCGACGCCCGCTTCGCTTCTTCTTCGCCGCTTCGACAATTCCGTTGACTAG
>CAXFCF010000268.1:0-2304 GCA_964000875.1 uncultured Candidatus Poseidoniales archaeon | reverse complement strand
ACTCAATGGTGGTCACACTTGGCTCCAAGATTGGTTCAAACTATGATTCAGGATCCCATCTCTCGTCGCTTTCTATTGGAATCAGAGATATCATGGGCGTCAGCTCTTCTGAGAGGAGCAGGTTCGATTAACGAAGTTCCAGGTGTTGGCCAGATTGAGCACCCTGGTGTTTGCACTGAGACAATTGACAGGCTACTCAGGCTTGTCAGGTCAGCTGAGAGAATTGACGATTTGGTTGTGTCCGACCATCTTATGGATGTGACTGAAGCTATCGATTCGTTGAGATCTGGTACGATGCCGTCTCCGGGAAGAACACATTTGCATGTGGGTTGGTTAGTGCGCCCAATCGAAAGTTGGCCACTCTTCGTAGCAAGTGATACACTCGATGGGGACTTTGAGGTAGGGATTCTATTGACTCGCCGAGAAAGTGCCTATGTTGAAGCGCTGGAATCCGATGCACAGATGCGATTCTAGCGTTTTTCACTTGACAAGAGGGTTCAAGAACGGAGATTCGTGCGAACGGTTCGCCCCGACGGCAACACCGTGTGGATCCTCGGCCTTCGCCGGCGAGGAGATGAGGCACGGCACCACGTACGGGGTACGCCGCCGTCGAAGACCACTAGGACCCTTCGGGGAATGACTTGTGGTGCAAATCGGTGGCAGGACGAGAAAGGTCCCCAGTTGACCGCTACGGGTGGAATGATTCATGGGACTACCCACTCGTTCGACAGACGCCCCGGGGGGGTCAGAACCTCCAAGCTACGGCGATGAGGAGGTTCGTTACACCCCGGGGCACATCTCTTTCTATCCAAAGTGAGATAGCATCTCGATTCCACGCCTATATTGATGCAAGAGGGTTCGCTCTGCCTGCTCGGTGGCACCTTCGACAGATTACACGCTGGTCATCGACGCTTGATTGAGTCCTGCCTCGATGAGGCTTCAAGACTTGAAGTGTGGTTGGTTTCGTCGGAAATGGCCGTAAAGAAATCCCGTCAAATATTGGATTGGGAGAGGCGGAAGCAGGAACTCCTTGAATGGGCTTGGGAAGCAGGTTTCGAATCGAGGATTTCGGTTCACACTCTGAATACACCATATGGGCCAGCAATTGAACGGGTAGATGCCACTCACATCGGTTGTACCCCTGAGACTGAATCAGCATGTGAGTCAATTAATCGAGAGAGAACTGCTGCTGGTCTTCCGATCTTAAGGGTCGTAAAAGTCACCCACTCACAGGGAATAGATGGCAAGGTTATCTCGTCATCGAGGATTCGCAATGGTGAGATTGACCGTGAAGGAGTTCCTTGGCTGGGTGAGGCGGAGATGAGGATTGATCAGAGGATGCCTCCAGTCTTGGATGATGAACTCAAGCAGCCCTTTGGAACCCTGTTCAAAGGCACTGAGAGTGAACCCGAGAAAGCCATGGGTAAGGCTCTAGCCGCTATTCCGCCAGGTACTAGGCTGGTTGCAGTAGGTGACATTTGCGTTGACACTTTAGTCAAGATGGGGCGTGTACCAGATATCGGATTCATCGATGGTATGACCAAGAGGGAGGAGTGGCTCCCTGCAGCAGATTTGGATCGCTCGGGATTCGATAATCTATCATCTTGCCATAATCCCGCTGGAATGCTCACCGCCGACCTAAAACTAGCCACAAGGGTCGCTCTTTCAAACAGGGAACCTACACTGATGATAGTTGATGGCGAGGAGGATTTAGCACCGATAGTCGTCCATCTACTCGCACCCTTTGGAACCGCGGTGGTATATGGCCAACCAGGGAAAGGGGTCGTGTTGCGCTTCACCGAAGAGGATACGAAGGATATTTGTCGCAGAATCTTGGATGTATTCACCAAGGAGGTATGACAATCTCTTCTTTGGTCAGCGTGACTGTTTGCGTTCGAAACGGTGTAGGTTGGGTCGATGCCTGTATGGAGGCCCTGGCGATGCAAACCCATCGACCGTTGGAGATAGTAGCTGTCGATGATGGTTCTACCGATGGTTCACGAGATAGATTACAGAAGTGGCACGATCCGGAAGGAAAGAATGTAGCTTCTAACGGGATACCAATCAGGGTTCTGGCTATGGAACCAAGCGGGCTTTCCGCTGGTCGAAACCTAGCACTAGAGAAAGCGAATGGAGAATGGGTGGCGATAACTGACATTGACTGTAGACCAGAGCCGGATTGGATATCCAACATGGCCGCTACTACTGAAGGAGTTCAGGCAGTCACTGGAAGGGTAGTGTTCGACAAGGGGTGTACACCCACCAGCGCGCTGCGCTCCAGTATAATCGCTGAAAAGTATGCAG
>CAXFCF010000267.1:0-2315 GCA_964000875.1 uncultured Candidatus Poseidoniales archaeon | reverse complement strand
TAAGTCGTAACAAGGTACCTGTAGGGGAACCTGCAGGTGGATCACCTCCTAAGAACCTCGAAAACCGGGGGGGCGGGGCGCTTCGGCGCCCCGTCCTTCCACCTTTTTTTTGCAATTTGATTGCCCATGTTCATTCGTTGAACCAATGAGCTAACTTGGAGTGTATGTCACTCCTGAAGGTAAGTAATTGCAATTTAGGTCCGTCAAGTGATACGGTTACAGTCGAGCCACGGGTGAAGTGGTACTCGTCCCAACCATCAGGCACACAGTAACCCCTGTGCATGTCGGAGTGGATGGTTGTTGGCTTTCCAGTCCAAGCGAAGTAGGAGCCGTCGTCGCCCCTTTCGTCACGCGGTAGATCTCGAGCGACGAAGAGGTACTTCTCGTCGATATCTTTCTCTTCGAAGCGCATTCCCTCGATGACACAGACATGGCGGAACCAAGCGCCTTGGCCGAGGAAGGTGGAGAAGAGAAGTCCAGACGATCGCTGATCTTTGTCAAACGCCGGATTGGTACCATCAGCGTCACGCTTGATTCGGTATCGAGATGGCTGATATTGGTGGGTGTTGGCGACCAATAGGTCGTTCAATGCAGGATCGCAGACAATGCGGTTGCCACTGGTGCTGACTATCTCTGCCTGTATCCTTGGTAATTTGTTCACAATGGCGGTGCCATCCAAGGCGCTGCGTACATCTTCGGCGAATGAAGTCGGGTCAGATCCCATGAAGAAACCAAACGAACCGTTTGGGTCTTCTTCCATCGGATGGCTGTTCACACCCATCACTGGGGTGTCTGCATCGATGTTGTGAGCGATAGAAGTCAGGGTTCCGTCACCACCGACAACGACCACCAAGTCTCGCCCAACGAAGTCTGCGCGCTTGACAGCCTCACGTGGAACGAGGTCAAAACTAGTTCCTCGCTCTTCCTTGAGGGCAATCAATTCCTCTTCCAAGGTTTCCATCGAGCGATCGTGGACTTCTTCGAAGTTCTTCTTGTATACGACCAGTAGGTCCGAAGCCAAGACATCACCTCCGAGGTTTCGCCTCATTACTCGGTGGGGGTCTGATTCTTAAGAGGAATGCGAGCGCTGGGAGCACTATGGGAGTAGATGAGGAGAGGCCTAGGCTGCCCCCTGGGCAGTTTCTGACCAAGAGATTTCCAGTTCTCACCTATGGTGACACCCAACGCGTCACCACAGACGAGTTCTCGCTCAAGGTATGGGGCTCACCACTTTCAGAAGTGATCACCTTTGACTGGGAGGAGTTCAACGCTCTTGGCTCACATAAGACTACACGCGACTTCCATTGCGTAACCACTTGGTCGCGCTACGATAACGAATGGCAGGGAGTCGGAGTACGCCATTTCTGGGACGCAATTGAAGACAAGTTGGAGGGAGAAGTCGCTGCGGTGATGTTGCATTGCTACGGCGACTACACGACCAATCTGCTGTTAGACGACTTTCTCGAACAGGACAACCTCTTCGCGACCCATCACGATGGTAATCCTCTGACGGCACCGCATGGAGGCCCCCTAAGATTCGTCTGTCATCACCTGTATGCATGGAAGTCCGCGAAGTGGGTCAATGGAGTGCAATTGCTCACAGAGGATGAGCGTGGGTTCTGGGAGGTACACGGTTACCACATCCGTGGTGATCCATGGGGCGAGGAGCGCTATTCCTACCAAGAAAGGTGATTCGACCCAGAAGGTCAGCCTTAATCGACTTGGGGCGTCTCCCGGTGATTATGAAGAGACTGTACCATCGTAGGGTGTTGGCAATCATCACCATCATTTGCATCTTTGTTCCAGGTTGCCTTTCTGACCTTCTGGGAGAAGACGCAATCCCTGGTGAGGACTCTGTGTCCAACCTTTTGTCGAGTGAACAGGTGAACGCCTTCTTCCAAGAAGCGAACCTCGACATCGCTCAACTAGCTAGTCAGGAGGAGAGGTTTGCAGTCACTATGATGACGCTGGATTCAGTAGAGGGGTCGCCGACTCAGGTCGAGTTCATCATCGCCAAGGATGAGGTCTCTCGTTTAGCAGAAACCGGGGCAACAATATCTTCTGGAGCCATGGGGCTTGAGTATTCCATCGTCCGTGGTGATTCGACTGTCATGAATGTCAGAGTCGGAAACCAGTGGTTCACTGCTCGTGATGAGGTTCCAATGTATGTTGACCCATTCGTCGAACTTTTGGAGCAGGAGGAGGAATCAACTGCCGAGGAGGAGACCGGTACGATGCTCGATGATCTAAATCCCGATTTCGACCTTTTAGAGGGTGAATTGGTTGGTTTTGATTGGGTCACTTCGATGGATGAA
>CAXFCF010000266.1:0-2329 GCA_964000875.1 uncultured Candidatus Poseidoniales archaeon | reverse complement strand
TTGACTAATGTCTCTGGAGGTATGATTCTCGGTGATGTGGAGTTCAATGTTACCGGTTCACAAGCTGATACGAATGGCGGATATGTCATCGATCAGGTAATCGAAGTAGCCGCATCCAGTGCTACTGGTGTCGTTCGATGGGATGGCCATGAATCGTTCAATGGGGAGCCTCTGGTGTCCCACGAGCTCACTCTAGAGGATATCTGGACAGGAGAGAGGCTACCAGTAATCACCACTACCAATGGTACTGTTGTGGCTACCGAGGATTACCCACGAACCTTTAGGGGAACTGGTGAGGTCACTTTCACTGGCCCTGGAATGATGGACTCGGATGGCGAGGTTCTCGTCTCCGACTTCACTGGTGAGTACACTAGATCGATTGCCAACAATCACTCGCTCAACGGAGATGGTACCTTCACAGGCCGTGGTACCTTTGTTGGAACCATAACCAGTCAAGAGACCGTAGTCGGTTGTGACAACGAGACAGTCCCGGTGGGTTCGGAGATATGTTCGATTTCGGGCAGTGAACCTCCTGCATATTCCTTCGACGGCTCATTCGACGGTGTCGGTAAGGTTACTGCGAACGGTTCCGTTGATTACAGCACGGATCTTTTCAGGGAGACTCTTGTTGGTAACGGCATATTCATCGTAGACGCTGATGACGAATCCTTGGATACCTACGGCACCATCAATGGAACTGGTTTGTTCAGTGGTGCTGGAACATTCTCTGGAGATATGGTAGAACCAGGCAGTTTCCATCTTGTGGATGCACTCCCCGGTTCGTATCGAGTGTTAGTCGAGTTGCCGAATGGCAACCTAACCCGTCTGAGCACCCCTCTTGAGGTGGATACGACACCCATTACTGATGTTGAATTGCTTCTACCTGGTTCATACATAACAGGAGAGCTAGGTTGGTTCGATGGCACCTTGCTAGCCAACACCACTCTGAAGTTGGTTGAGGACAGCATCGATGAGCCAGCGACCGAGTCTTGTGATGTCGTTCTCTTCGCACCGTGTCTAATCACCACTAATGAGAGTGGAGGATTTGGCTTCGGTCCAGTTCCTGATGGTGTTTATCGCTTGACGATGGACGCTGACGGAGACGGCTTCAACGAGTGTGTCCCATGGTCCATATTGTCATCTAGTGATGTCTGTGATGGACGAGCGAGGATTGAGGTCACTATCGACCCACAGGTGTACGACCTAATTCAATCTTCAACTGGAGTGCCACGCCACTATGACGTAGATTTCACTCTACTTTCGGTAGACCCTGAGGGTGGAGTAGAGATAGTCGAGGATGTGGATGTATACTTTACCAGCGAGTTGCTTGCTGATGATGAGACCATCAAGGCGATCTTCGATGAGGAAGCAGGTCACTACCGGGTCGAGTTGCCCGAAGGCGAATGGGTAGCCAACGCATCCGCTGAGAGCGGCATGATGCTTTGGGAGGAGTTCGAACTAACTGGAGACATGAGTGGCTTGCAGTGGCAACTGCGCCACAGCATCAATGTCACAGGGGAGATTCTCGTCTTTACCGGTAAGGAGGAGGCTCCGCAAGAGGGCGTACCAAACATCGATGTCAACTTCCAGTGGGGTTCGATTTTCACATCGGTTAAGACTGGCACTGGAGATGAGGCCGGCGAGTTCTCGGTATACCTTCCCGAGGGAGCCGAGGTCAACATGACTGTCATGTCGATTGCTAGTCAGATGTCGAATGGAACTCAATTCACCGTCACTGAAGGTGCTGATCCATTAGTTCTCTACATTGACGAAGGTGTGAATGTTGAAGGGAATCTGTACCTGTTTGAGAACACCACCGAGTACTCACCTCACATTCCTGGTTTCGAGCCAGTGAAGGTTCATGCATACCATCAGGAGAACGATGTACACTGGTTCTTGGATGTCGAGATTGAGACTGGTAGGTTCTCTACCAAGATGTTGCCCGGTAACTGGACGCTATCCGTAGACGAGGAGAGATTAGGGGTGGAAGAAGTCTCTCTAACAATTGAGTCTGTGGATGGAGAGCCAATCCCGCGAGTTGAGATGTTCGCTTCACCCGATAATGTGACCGTAGATGTTACGATATTCCTAGACATGAGTGAAGATGGCAATGTATCCAATGGTACACTAGTGGATATCGACTTTGCATTCATCCCAATTTCTGGAGGAGGAGTAGGGGAGAGACTCAATGTGACTGCAGACATGATGCAGAATGGTACAATATCGGCATCCTTGGAGCCTGGTGTCTACTCTGTTGCCATTGATCCACAGCCAAAGGACAACGGTACTGATCACGACACGGTTCCTATGTCGAGCGAGATAGTGCTTG
>CAXFCF010000265.1:0-2331 GCA_964000875.1 uncultured Candidatus Poseidoniales archaeon | reverse complement strand
ACGGATGCCGCTTGGACGCAGTGGCTGGTGATAGGTGTCCTCTGGACTGTAGTCACTGGGAACATTCTCCTGATTCTGTTCGGTTGGAGCGCATGGAACGGTGGTGAGGGAAGTGTGCTACCATTGGTCGGTGCCTCGATGCTGGCGATTCAAGTCATCGTCAACGATGGCGTGCTCTGGGTCTGGAAGTATCCGTGGTAGGCGTGCTACCGCTCACAGGGTGGAGTTGCCACCTTCGGGCATCACCGTCAAAGGCTCAATCTCTCCCCGTAGACTCGGCCCCTCGATGATAGTTCCATAGATTCCCACCTCGCCTCCTTCGTTGTGGGCGAGACCCCACCAAGGGCGTCCGTATTGGTCGACAGCCATGTCTAGGAAATCACCGAATCCACCGCATCGGTTGTATCCACAATCAATCGTGGTGTCGAGTGGGTCATCGAAGCCGTTAATCTGGACAGTCGTGAACAGGGGTTCTTCGCCGAAGGCATCGGTCAGGATGGTCATGTACCCGTTCCAATTGTCCCCTCCTGAGTCTCCGAGGTAGCCGAACACCACCTTTCCGTCACCACCGGCGGTGACCACAGGGAAGCCAGTTCCGACAAGCTCCGTCGGTGGTGCAATCATCATCGCTTCGCTCCATGTGCCCCCGTCGTCCCTTGAGTAGGCGTAGTACGGCATGTTGTCTGCACCAATCCACATGGCGTGCACATTGTTCTCTTCATCGATTCCCACTTGCGCTTCCTCGAAGTTCCAGGTATCTGCGGTGCCTGAATCTTCAGTCGGGAGTGGGTGCTCGGTCCAGGTGAACCCCCCGTCCGTGCTTCGGTAAATCGAGTAACCGCTTCCGCTGCAACCGACATTCCCTCGGTAGAAGTTGCCGTTCGGTGCTCCCTCAATGTGTGCGCTGAGCCCCCCGCTGCTGCAACCAAGGGGTGCCCCAGGCACCTCGGGACTCCAGGTGTTACCGCCATCGAAGCTAGTTGAACAGAGGGGAGCCTCCCAGTTACCATTGACGCAGAACACCCAGGTAGTCTCATGTAATGCCGCAGGATACGGTGAAGATCCAATCGTCTGGTGATCCTGTACCGAGTAGGAGGTCGCAGGTGTTGGAAACGACCAAGACGATCCTTCGTTGTCAGACCACTCTACAGTCATCCCGAGAAGAGCGTGCATGTCAAACTTCATGATTCGGTCAGTCCACTTGTCAACATAGACGTAAGGATCGTTGCTGTTGGGAACTGGGGCTATGGGGTCGTAGACATTGACGCAAGAATAATCGGAGATGTTGGTCATCTCGATTAGACCCGTGCACTGAACGATGGCAGTTGAGCCGGCGGGTCCATTGCCCCAACTTGTCATGTACAGGTTGTCACTCGAAGTAATCCCTATCGTCGGCTCAAATGTGGTCATACCTATTCCGTAGTAACTTCCTTTCGTCCAGTATGGTAGGTTGTCCCCGGTCAGGTTAGCGGTTATGTTGGCAGCGGCTACAGCACTAGCATTGAGTGCATCGATGCCTCCAGCGTAGTGGTACCAAGTGGTGGAAGGGATGTCTCTGTCGAAACTGAACGGTTTGTCCTCCACAGGAGGAGCTTTCTCATCCTCGCCGAAGCAGCCCGAGAGGCTGGCCGTCAACATCAGCAAGACGAGGAGAGCAGCACGCGAGCGCATGACCCGCGTAGGTGCCGCTACTCAATACCGTTGCCGCGCGTTGAAACACCGATTTCAAAGTAGCTTCACTCATAGGTGATAGTGTCCTCGATTTCCATCATGTACAACTGTGTATCTATACCATCATTCGCTATGAAATAAAGACGGTTATCGTTGATAAAGAAATTATATGGCTCCGAATTTCCATTGCTGTTTATATCCGCTATTAGCCGTGTACAGCCACAGGTCGTTTCGTGTAACCACAACTCAAATCCGTTGATACCGTCGTTCGCCATGAAGTAAAGACGGTTACCGATAGCGATACCGAATCCCTCGTCTACTCCTGTATACAGAGAATTTCCCGAAGGGTTTGTGGCAGCGGCCATCCATGTCGATCCGTTGTAGGTATCATGTACCCACAAATCGAATGTAGTACCATTAAACCCTAGGCAATATAATTGTGAGCCTATAGGAACCCTCCACATACAATATCCATCATCCCACCCAGGATTTAGATCTACAACCATCCATACCGAGTCGTTAGTGGTCTCGTAAGCCCACATTTCAGCGCCACTGATGCCGTCTGTCGCTGTGAAGTATAGCCGCGTGCCCATAACAGTGTAGGAGGTCGCATACGAACTGCAGGTGCCGCTGCAGATATCTGCGACCTGCCAAGTCGAG
>CAXFCF010000264.1:0-2340 GCA_964000875.1 uncultured Candidatus Poseidoniales archaeon | reverse complement strand
TCCTCTAATTGACGACCTATCAAGACAAAGCATAGTGGTAGTAGTGGGAGGGCGTAGGAGAAGGTGTGCCAGAATACTTGATTCGAAAACCTATCATCACTACTCTCCTCTTTGAACGAAACCCAAACTAAGTCAGAAGCAAAGTTGTGGATAATCGTCAGGACGGTGACTCCAGCCAGTGCACCTAGAGCGACCATAGTGGGCAATATGTGTTCGTACTTATCATCTCGACTATTGAGGAATTACCGGCGGCGCCCCTTCTTTCGACTCTTTTTGTAAGGCCTGGTATCTTCCCATGCCCTTCCACCCATACTGCGTTCTGTCTGCATGTCCCAACTACTTCTGTAGCGATCCTCTGGGGCACGAAATCCCCTAGGGAGATCCTTTGCAGATTTTACTGTGAACTTACAATCGTACTCTGATTCTAGAGATTTGATAGTAGAGCCTCCTTGGCCAACAATCGCTCCAATCGCCGACGAGGCAACATAAATGGTAGCCATCGCCGAACCATCGAAGGACACATGTTCTATACGGACTCCAAAATCATCTGAAAGCCTACTTTTTAGTTGAGCCGCTGCGAGTAGTTGAACAGGGCTGGCTTCATCACCAGCAGCTACACCATCTGCATCTACTATGCATATCTGTTCGCCGAATGAAAAAATCTCGTTAGTTACCTTGCCATCCGGGAAACGCTTGACTAATATCACTGGACGAGCTAAATCCGCTTGCATCCCTGATGGTGGTTTTACTGTCATTTGAAGTTGGAGTACTTCGGCTATCTTACCCTTGTCTACATGGATGACTGTAGTTAATATCTGAGCAAGAATTCCTAGCTCTACACGGCCAATCATTCTCTGTATTGCTTCTAGTGCTGAAGCGGAGTGGGTCACCCCTAGAAGACCAAGTCCTGCGAGGCGACAGTCGCCGAAAACCTCGAAGTCTTGTGTTTTGCGAACTTCGTCGAATACAATAAAATCCGGACGCGCGAGAAATAGAATGTCTGCTGTTAATTCCATCGAACCACGGCTATTCTCACTCTCTGCTAACGGTGCATATTGTGTGACTCGTTGTGGAAGTTGAAGGTCACGAGGTGATTCCATTGTCTTGACAACGGAACCTTTCTCATCCAACCAACGAGCAATTGCACTGGCGAGTGTTGACTTGCCTGAACCTGGCATTCCTGAAATTAGGGTTCCTTGGTTCTGAAGGTCTGATATCAAACTGAGTAATCTATCGTCAAGGCCGTATTCTTCAAGTCCTGGTTGAGCGATTGGACGGACAACTATTGCCTCCCAACCATCAGCGAAAGGTGGCCATGAACATGTGACTCTTAGATCCCCTACTTGCATAACCTTGCAACCATGCCTATCTATCTCTACAAAACAGTCACTACGAGCAGCTCCGTGTTGCTCTACAACGATTTCTAATTCCTCGTATACGCTCTGTATCTTACTTGCAGACCATGCCTCTTGATCTAGTTCAACAACCTTGATCTCACTGATGTGCCCGCACTTGACTCTAGGTGGACAATCCGCTTTGAGGAATACCGTGCTCACTGTGTCATCGGCAAGCAGGAGCTCGAGATCCTCTGGCAGAGGTGGGTGATCTCCAAATTTGGCCATGTCACTCTACTCAGGCAGGTTGACCTTCCATGGTATCATAGCACCATGCAAGGAATAGAGTAGTTACTAAAGACATTGAGAACGCTCCTATGAAAGGAAATCCAAGGGTGTCGGTGTACATGAAATAAGTCAAGCCAATGATGACTAGTATAGCGACATAACGCTTTACAGTACTAAGACGCAAATCCAAACCATTTGCTACATCAGACCAGTTGCGAATCAACCAGATGGAAAAGAGAACAATGGCAATCAAAGTGAGGTGGCCAAGTACCCAAGCAGTAGTGGAGCCCAAAGCTGCATCATAGAGGTGGTAAAGGTCGCCAAGCAGAAACTCTGCTGGATTCATGACACGGCCAGACGCGAGTGCTTCTTGAATGCTCTCTCAATGAAGTCGTGGATGCCTGATTACCGTTCAGCTGAGTTCAGTGCCGCCTCTATCATCCGCATACCTGCGAGACCCACTTCACCTGTGGCTAAAGGAACACCTAGAATCTCGCCCTTGTGATGCTTGATGAATGCACGTAACTCAGCGGTGAGGCTTGGCTCCCCTAATGGGAGTTCGACTCGCTCCCTTGGTGCTGCATCGAATCCACCCCACTGTTGCCCATGCGCGTTGTCAGGATGATGATGGATCCAAAAACCTGAGTGGTCTAGATAGTCTATGGCTAACGATGCGTCGCGACCGATTATTCTCAATTCGCGAACCTTTCCTCTGATT
>CAXFCF010000263.1:0-2351 GCA_964000875.1 uncultured Candidatus Poseidoniales archaeon | reverse complement strand
AGTCCTTGTCACCGTCAGCCCAGACCTCGTTCAGAGTTCGCACCTGCTCACCCTGTTCCAACATCTCGTCGGGCATCGCTCCAATCTGGTTTCCACCGATATTGAGAATCTGTGAATGATCGGCGATACCTAGGAACTCCCAATCCATGTCCATTGCAGCACCAGCCATTTGTTCCAGTGTGGCTACTCCATCGGAGAGAGTGGTGTGGTTGTGGAAGGCGCCCTTGAGGTCGGTAGGCATGACTAGTCGGGGCAGTGAGCCGTCGGTAGCAGCCTCGATCTCACCCATGTCCTCACGTAGTTCAGGAGGAACCCAATTGAGACCCAGATGTTCGTAGATGTCCTCTTCATTGGTTGCGGGCAGAGAGTGGGCTGCTGCTTCCAGACCCTTCAGGTCGCCAATGACTTCATCGGGAATGAGTCCGAATTCGTTGAGCCGCAGACCCTTATCGATAGCCAGTTGTCGCATCCTTATGTTGTGCTCTTTGCTGCCGGTGAAGTAGGCGAGAGTGAAGGCGAACACATGTGGTGGTACGAGTCTCACCTGTGCGTCGATAGTTCCAGATGCTTCCAATCCGGAGTAGTCGTCACCTCCTATCGAGTCGAACACACCGCCATCAAGTGTGCCAAGATCCATGCTGTTCTCAAGCAAGCTTGCTTCAAGGATGACACTCACCTTGCTGTCACCTGCCCCTTTCACCTCAGCTATTCCAGGTAGTGCTAGAATCGCCTCTGTCACTGTTTCGACATCTTCTGGCTCTACGGCGGCCACAACATCGAGGTCACCGATGGTCTCACGTCTACGTCTTGCACTCCCTGCAAGTTGTGCCCGCCCGACGCCATCGATACGGGCGACTAGACCTTCGAAGGCTTCACCGTACAGCAATCCGACATTCAGGCGTCGCCTACCTTGGAAGCGCGCCAGCAACTCGATACCATCGAGTATCTTCTGCTGACTCTTTATGCCAAAACCGTCCAATTCAGCGACGGCTCCTTCTTCACAAGCGGCTTGTAACGAGGCAATCGAATCAACATCCAAATCGTCGTACATCTGCTTGATTCTCTTCGGTCCAAGACCTGGTATCGAGAGCATCTCGATTAATCCGTCGGGAGTCGATTCGTAAAGTTCGGAGAGGTCACCCCAGGTTCCTTCGCCCAACGCCTCCGCAATCAATCCGGCAATGCCCTTCCCGATTCCCTTGACTTCGGTTAGTCTTCCAGCCTGAGTCAAATCCCAAAGGTCATCTTCCAAGGAAGCGAGCGTCCTACTACCGTTCTGATATGCCCTAATTCTGAATGGATTTGCGTCTTTGAGCATTAGGAGGGTAGCTACTTGTTCTAAGATATTAGCTACCTGTGCCTTTGAGAAATAGGGCGGCTCCTGTCGTCTACTACGCGGCAGCATCCATTGGTTCATCGAAGGCACGCACTCACCCCAGTGGCATTGAGTACGGAGCCTGCCTTCAACTCTCGCGCGATTGAAGTGCCTCGTCCAACTCGGCAAGTCATGGACATGGTCGGCTTGCTTGAGAGCGCTTCGACCGCTACCTGTACTGCTGCTTTGCTCATTTGGATCAGTATCGGTACGCTTTCGCGCACTGAGGAGATGGAGGTAAGGACTCAGCGCCTGATGACTTGGCTTTGCTTCGGTTCCGCCGCCCTTCTATTTTCTCTACATTTGGCGGGTGGTGCCCTGTTCGGTTCGACTAACCTGCCGCGTGTCTTGGCTGTTGTGTGCGTTGCCGTCGGGGTAAGTGCTTCTCTAAACATCAAGGGAAAGGAAATCCAAGGAGAGCCAAACCCACATCACATTCGTCGGGCTAGAATGGCTGAGGAAGCAGAACAGGAGTAATCACTCGAGGTCGACGCCTGGACCACGGGTATGACCGACCTTACCCTTTGAGCGTTTCTTGCCCTTTGCTGCCTTCTTCGTCTGCTTCTCAACCTTCTCAGAGGAAGTTGGCTTAACACGCTTCGAAGCAGTATCGTCTTTCTTTGCCAGGTTTTTGCTGGTGTTTGTTTCGGAATCTAAGGTTACATTGGTCTCGTCTTCGCTAGCAGCAGTTCGATGCTTGCCAGAGACCACGAAGTCGGTTTCATCGTCTTCTTCAGAATCTTCGAGTGAGTCCCATCCTTCACCCTCGATATCACTTTCATCGATATCTTCGCCGAGTACATCAAACGCGTCGTCTGGTGTATTGGGCATGTCAATCTCGCCGACCATGACTTCTACCATTCCTGATGCCAGAACCCTACCTTCGGCTCCCTTTACACCTCGCTTGGGGCGAACAGGTTCCTGATTTGGGTCTGCTGCCATGTCTTCAATCGATCTCGTTTCAGGCTCGGGTTCC
>CAXFCF010000262.1:0-2351 GCA_964000875.1 uncultured Candidatus Poseidoniales archaeon | reverse complement strand
ATGCACGCGAGTGGCGGTTATTGACCGCGGTAAGGTATTGGCAGCAGGTACCGTATCGGAATTGAAGGAGAATGATGATGAGAGCCTCGAAGATGTTTTCATCCGACTCGTCGGAACCTCATTCGCTGAAATCGAAGCGATGGAAGGTAGCATCGAGGAGGAGTGAGGTTGCACGCACAGCGGCGTCCACCAACCATGTCCGAGGCGTTCGGAGTCACCTTCCGGATGATGTTCAAGGAGGAGTGGCGTCAGAATGTCGACTTCGCGAAGAAGCGCCATATCGCCCTGTTCCCGGTGATGTTGGCACTGGTGACGATGATAGTCACGGTCGGTCTTCGATACCTTACTGGCGAGGTTCTCATCTCTACCGATACGGATCAGCAAGCGTTCAGTTGGGACCAACTGAAGTTCTTCATGCACGCTGCGATGTTCATGTTCTCGCTATCAATGGGGTCATTCGCCTTCATGGGGAGAGTGATGGTTTCGCAGAGAGCTGGTGGTAAGAACTACCTCTTGGCGCAGCCAGCGACCCAACCGCTTGACCTAGTTACCAACTACTTTGCATATTACTGCAAGGAAGTTTGCTACTACCTCGCCATGCTTCTGACACCTGCCATAATCGGAATGGCTGGAGGGATTCTGCTAGAGGAATACTTTGGCCTATCAACACCACTAGAATGGACATCTTTGCCAATCGTATTAGTCGCCCTTTTTGCCACACTCTGCCAAGGACTCTCAATCTCATTCTTCGCTTCTGCACTTTTCTCAAAGGGTGGACACTGGACATACACCATACCACTCATTGGCATAGCAGCCGGATTGAGCGTGGCTCTGGATGTGGTGGCGGCACAAGATCTCATTCTTGGAATGAAATACCAATTCACTCACAACCATCTTCTCCCGGTAATCGCCATCCCTGTGTCTCTATCAATAGCCTTCATCGGAGCTAGGTTTGTTCCCGATGACTTCGAGGTACATGTCACCGCAAAGGAAGAATTGCTGACGCCAATCTACGACAAATTATCGTTCCTTGGAAGCGGAATGACGCGCCTTCTAGTAACCAAGGAGTTGGTCGACCTCTGGCGCTCTAAGACCTTGGTGAAGATGTTGGTCTCCTACACTGTACCTCTCTTGTTCCTGCTGCTACTCGCTTGGCTAGTCGACTTCGCCAATTTCCCAATTCCATTCAATCTGCTATCCTACGCCCCATTCATGGGCTTCTTCGGTTTCCAATTTTACTCCTGGTTGAACGGGATGGATCCTCCTGACTTCCTCAACGGCTTCCCTGTGACTCTACCACAGATGTTGCGAGCGAAAATAGTAGTCTACTTCCTCATTACGACCTGGGTCTCGATCCTCTTCCTCATCGGCATGGCTCAGGTTCTAGACCAAATGCTCGCTCTACCAGCTGCTCTAATCGTGATGGTTGCCAACTCTATCTACATCGTCTCATTGACCGCGCTACTGATGGGACCGCGCCCAAACAAGGCAATTTTCGATATCTCGATTATGGGTTGGTTCTATGCAGGTACAATCATCCCATTGCTGATGCTGTTCCTAATATCTTTCACCCAAGGAGACATGTCGATCTATGAGAATCTTGGAACGCAAATAGGAGAACACGGTTTGAACGCCACAACTGCTGTACTGATGGAGGAGAGCCAAGCCAGCGCGGGTCTGCAAGGAATTTTGTTCGTGAGTGCAATACTCACCATCCTCGGCATCGCATTCCTGATGATGCTAGATAGGCGATGGGGTCGCAAGCCATTCGAGAACTAACGCTTTCTCGCCCTAATCTAAGGTGCACATCACCAATGGTTAGCCTGATGTTATAACCAAAGGTTATAGCAATCCTAGAATGGTCGAAGGAGTGAGCCGGAGGCATCGACGTGGCACGAAAGAGACGAGGTGGTGGCCAACGCAGAAGGAGAGGCCAGCAAAAGGCTCAGTACGAAGAGCTGGACAAGTACCCCGTTCTACCACCCCATGCATTCGCCAGAATCGTCCGTGATTTGCGAACTCTGAACATCATCTATCAGGTCATAGAACCCCCTCTAAACAAGGAAGAACAGCGCCAATTCGAGGATATTATGGACATCTTCGTCAAAGCTTTGACAGCCGACATCGAAGAAATCGACACAGATCCCGATGGCTATCTCCGTGCGGCGATGGATCAAATCATCAAGTCGTATGGAATGAAGGTGTCAAAGAAATCCCGTTCGAAGATTTTCTACTATCTCCGCCGTGATCTGCAGGGCTACGGTAGAATGGATGTACTGATGAACGACGCGAATGTCGAGGATATCTCACTTGATGGAACCAACATCCCCATCTTCGCATACCATAGGAAG
>CAXFCF010000261.1:0-2364 GCA_964000875.1 uncultured Candidatus Poseidoniales archaeon | reverse complement strand
TCCCTCAATCTCTAGCTACGCTACGAATATTCAGAGACAATCTAAACCTCATAAACGAATCTGGAGCGGTGGTCGATTCGGTATTTTGGGCTAGTGACCCCGGAACCAATGTAACTGCCATCCCTGTCGATCCTGATCTACCCTCACAGCCCCTGCAAATTTCCGGCTGGGCAACACCAGCAGCAGCCAATCCCAACCAAGTATCTGGATCGATAGATGTCGATGCGAACTTCAGAATCACAGAACTCATGCCAGACCCTCCTGGAAGTGACAGCAACCTCTATCCAGAGGGAGATTGGGTAGAAATTACGAATGTTGGGAATACGACTGCATCTTTCCAAGGTTGGACCATCAGGGATGGAAGAGGTAGCGGGATGCCACTAGATGATCGGAGTATACCTTCGATGAATGAATCGATACCTGAAGATTGGGAGGTGGAACCTGGTGAGAGTGTCGTTGTTTACCGAGATGGACGGAGCTTCGACCTCAAGCACTACGGCGATGTTATCACCTTGGAGGACGATTCAGGGGCAATCGTTCAAACATTGACCTACGATTCTTTGGTTGTCACCCGCAATGGAACCCTACTTCCCAACACGGACGCCACCGGGTATTGGATTAACTCTCCTCATCCAACTCCAGGAATGGCTAACGATTCCTTCGAGAATCCGTATACTGGAAGTGTAGACCTTGTCATCAGCGAAGTGATGCCACAATGTGATAGTGATTCATGGGGCATTGGAGGGGACTGGATTGAATTACATAACACTGGAACAGAGAGCATCAACCTCTCTCGTTGGATATTATCAAACGATGGTGAAAATCAATTCAGGGAAGCCTTGTCGATTCGACCTGAATACTTGCTATACTTTGATGAAGAGGTCATTACTGAAACTCAAAACAAGTTAATCTTGGAAGCGGGAAATCATGTCATTGTTCGCCCAGAGACAAACGGACTGATGTCAAATTACAACGAAAAAATCAGTCTTTTCGACCCTAATCTAAACCTTCGCCAAGAAGTAACTTGGGTTGAATCAGAAGACTGTGATTCATTGGAAGGGGATGCAAGCGCATGGAGTGAGCCGTGGTGGGGCACTATATGGCCTACTCCAGGAGCCGAGAATCCAATTCCGCAACCATGGGATCCTGAAGACCCTGTGTGGTTCACCAGAATCATGCCCGGTCAGGTGCACGGCAGGGACAACGAATTCATCGAAATAACCAACATGGCAGACAGCATTCTGAACCTCGCCGGATGGCGATTGCAGCGAGTGAAGAGTGACGGTTCAGCCGACTACGGTACATTCGATTCACTACAACTCAACCCAGGTAAGTCACTCGTACTCTCTCACTCTCCTGAAAATCTTATTGAGGACGGGGGAATAGATTCAATCCTGATGGAAGATGTCTTGGACTACTCTCCATGGATGTATGATTCCGGCTCTTCGATGCAACTGATCACCCCTGATGGAACTGTGGCGGACACTGTAGTCTACGGGTCTGGCTCTGCAAATGTAACCGGATGGAGTGGTCCAGCGATATCGACGCCTCCCACCTCGTTCCAAGGATTGATATTCTTGAGAGGTGATGGTTGCAACGAAATGTAAGACAGTAACACCAGTGCAGATTGGGAAGTCAGGTGGCTTCGTCTCGGTGCTAGTCTATTCTGCGACTCGGGTGTCTTCTCAACCACTGGCGACTTGACTCCAATGATTTCACCAGAAGGTGCACTGTACTCGTTCCTAGAATGGTTAGATGACACTGACGAATCGATTCACATCCATGTCTACGAACTGATGCATCCTGACATCATCGCCAAACTCATCGCACTATCACTGGCTGATGTCGATGTTACTGTCGTCCTAGAGGAAGATCCACTTGAAGACACAAATGACCTGTACAACATCCGCGGATACGCCTTTGATTTGTATGCAGCAGGCGTTGAAGTATACTGGATGGGAACCCCTAGAGGAGATGCGGCTCCACCCGCACCTTACCAGTACATCCACAGCAAGGTCGCCGTACAAGACGGAAATTCAGTATGGATTGGATCCGGTAATCTGAAGTCATCGACGATGCCTGTAGGAGAGTACTCGGGCAATCGTGACTGGTCACTGGTAATCAATTCCGAAGATGTCGCGCAGCTAATTATGTCTAGATTATCTTGGGATGAAAACGAGAGTCACAAGCATCTTCTACAGTACAGTGTTATGGATCCGCAAACGGGTAAGCCAACAGGCTGGACGGGTAGTGGACCAACTGGAATTGACGCTGTCCCACCTGCTGAATCACCACCTACAATCTCCGGTGAATTCACTGGAGAAGTGCTAACCTGTCCCGACGACTGTGTCTCAGGAATCGTTA
>CAXFCF010000260.1:0-2366 GCA_964000875.1 uncultured Candidatus Poseidoniales archaeon | reverse complement strand
GAAAGTTCTTCGCCAAGGCGACTTGGGCCGAGAAGCCTTGCCCATCGGTCTGCATGTTGTACAAATCATTTCCTAGCGCATCCTCGATGAGGATGGTCGCGTCTGGAACCCTGATTCCATCGACTGTCGCCCTAATAGTAACCAAGGAAGCCTGCCTGACCTGAATGCTCCAAGGCGACGGCTTAGACTTGTTCAACTCAATCTTGTTGAGATTTAGTCCACTTACGGCAGAGAAGGTGAAGACAGTCGAGTTGTTGACAATGCTCAACGACAATGGGAAGTTTGTCGGTGGCATCTCTGCAGTCGGAGGTATATCTACGACCCACTCTGCAGTCTTGTCCCACTTTAGTTGGACAGGATGCTCTGGATTAGTACCTGTAGATGCTGGAATCGTCTCAGATTGTACAGTAACCGAACTCTTCGTCACATTGTACACGATATCAGAGACCGCAGTCCAAGTGTTCCCAGAGAAGAAGCCAATGGTGGCGTACTCATCCTTGTGATCAACGATTCTAGCACCCTGCCCTGCTACATCGAAGTCGTTATCTTGGACATCGATGATGGCACCTATAGCTCTAATTGCATCGCCTGTAACTCCTGTCACTGTGTTGCCCTTAATCGATGCAGAGGTTCTGAAGACATGGAAGGCCGGACAAGGGAAGTCCTCATCCCATACTGACTCAGATGTACAATCACCGCTGACATTGTTGATGGTGTTGTTGAAGATACTAGCACGCGCAGGTATGGGAGACATCAATCCAGACCACCCACTATCGCCTTGATGGTACTCACCCAAAACGAACGGTTCACGGTTAATCTGCTGGAGTGTGTTGTCCTCGACTAGGATATCGTAGGTACCTACACCCCAGATTCCGTTGTATCCAGTGATTGGACCAATCACATTGTTGTGGATGTGTGCCTGAACAGGCCCATGATGAGATGCTGACACGACTTGGATACCCGACCCTTGCTCGGCTCCTTCAAGAGTGTTGTAAGACACCTCTGCCCATGCACCAGAATAGATGGTCATTGGAGAACGGCTTTCAGTTTCGATTGCATTGTACTTGACCTCCACCATGTAATCACCGCCTGCAATTGACTTGCGGTTTGTGATGTCAATCCCATTACATTCGACATCAATCGTGTTGCCTTCTATGGTTCCTGCTGATTTAACGAATCGGAATCCCATATCGGCGCTGCTTACTACGGCATGATCAATGTCAACGAACGACTCTTCAGCCCATACAACCGAACGAGGATTGTCTTGGTCACTGCAACCGTTCTCCGTGCCCACGAAGGTAGTGCTCAGAAGAGTCATTGGGTTAGCTGGTGAACCTGCACCATAGGCTTGTACAGCAGATCCAGCCAGGCCATCGATTCTCGCATCCGTTCCAGATGCGTAGAGACCTCCGTTGAGGGTTGGAGCACCTAGGTCAAGCACAAGTAGGCTTGAGGTGTTGACATTCTCAAACTTCAATTCAGTCATCGTAGGACTTGAACCATCCAAAACCAAGGCCGCCCATCGACTCTCACCGAGGTCAGCTGAGTAGCGAGGAAGGCCATACGCGTTCTGAATAGTCAAATGGTTCAACTTGGTTTGTGAGATGTCAACCGTGTCGCGTACGAGGACACCCTCGAAGCATGATGCATCTGGATTGTACCAAGGATTACCACTTGCTGGATTCATCATCGTCCAACAGCGGCCTAGAGCAGAATCGTTAGCAGGAGATTGCCAAGTCAAAGTAGCTCGGCTCCCGTTGCTGCCCATTCCGTTCGCTCCACAAGAAGTATCAGCCACGCAGAGATTACCCTTGACATGAAGGAAAGTTCCGTTGGGGAAGGTCACTGTAGTTCCCGGCTGTATAATCAACTTCGCCCCAGGAGCAATCTCAACATCTCCACTCAAGGTGTGGCCACCCTGCCATATATCTGTGCCTGTGATCGTTCCCGAGGTCGTCTCGTTAGCAGCCACAGCAGTGGGTGCTAGACTTACAAGGCCGACCATTGTGCTCACAAAGAATAGAGCTACCAGGAACAAACTACTCGTTTTGGTGTTCGATTGCATTCTTACGACTCCTACTGAGGCGTTGACTTCGCACTCCTCTATTAAACAAGAGGATGAAACCAATTGGTTGAGTATCAAAACATATCAAATAGTATCGATATATAATTGTTTAATATTTTAACTAAATATCATATGAGTTTTTTTGTATCATTGATTTAGTTAGTTTCAGGTCGTTGCGAGCGCTTGTCCGACCTCGTCTGACCAAGCATTCGCGGCGAGTTTACCGTACCCGTAACGAAGGTGGTGGGTTCCTTCCTCTTGGAATGCACTCTCTTGGCATGAATCCATTAGGGCAGTCTTG
>CAXFCF010000259.1:0-2369 GCA_964000875.1 uncultured Candidatus Poseidoniales archaeon | reverse complement strand
CACCGAAACGACCGACGGCGATGTAATCACTTGTCTGTCCACTACCCCCGTAGGTGTCTCCGAAGTAATCGAACTCGAAGTCTGCAGGCCACTGAACGCTTGCACCACAGTACTTAGCATACTGGTAATAGTAGCGCAGATAGTAGCAATAGTACCCGTATGGCCAACCATCAGACCGTCCTTCCATGTGAACATCGGCGTTGGTCAGGCCTTCCATACCAATCGGGAACGATTCATGGCTGTGGGTGTTCGCATCGGTGGTCGAGAATCGATAGTTGCTGGAGAATGGGTTTCCACCAGAGTACGAGGCTTGGGTCGCAGACTCAAACTGATGACCTGCATTTCGGTTCCAGTTCTGGTAGCCGACTATACGGAAGTCATAGTAGGCGGAAATGTCGTCTGAGTAAAGGAACTCAATCTCGTTAGTAACGTCGTACATGCGGACCTGATATGTCGCAGAGTACTGGCTATTGTAACCAGGAGTCATGTCGTGCCATTCCATCACATACACCTTGGTCGGTTGACCGATGTTGTAAGTCCAGTCGGTAGACGTGAAGGCGTTGAAGGTGTTCAAGGTAGAACCACCCACAGCCGAGGTATCCTGCACGGATACGTTGTAAGTGACCTCAGAGGATCGAGCTGCACCTGGGATAAGGGCATACCACTCACAAGTTGAGGTGGCACATCCTGCCTTGGTACCTGAGGATGGGAGCATGGCTACTTCCATCGGCCAGCCTTCTCTCAAATCACCGAAGTCGGCTGTCCCACCAGAGGCCACCGTGTTCGGTTCACCGAACGAAGAGGTGGACGAGGCAGTGTACGTCAGAGGGCTCGCAGTCGGATTGGAATCCAACGAGAACACTTGGGTGTCGGCCACTCCGCCCGAGGCGTCACATTCGTCAGCTGAGCTGACGACTGAAGCGGTGCTGTCCTTGATCGTGATACCCTTTGTAGCATCACAAGCGCCGGTTCCTGAGCCTAGCAGAGCGCCATCGAATGTTGTGTCCGAGGTTCCCGTGAAGTATCTCGAATCACCGGTATAGAAGTTAGACCATGCATGCCGGTCCTCAACAGTCTTGTTGAGCCAAGTGGCAAGACCGGATCCTGCGTTGGCAGATGACGTGTCGATGAAGGTCAAAACAGCACCTGAAGATACGCGGCACCATTGATCATCATTGTTCAACTCAATATCGTAAGAGTTGCTTCCATCAGTTGCCGTGATGACCCAATTCCGCATGTCGACTTCAGAGAAGCTACCGTTACCAACAACTGTCAGCTCAAACCAGTCTCCACCATTGCCTGCAGCTGTACCGAAATGGGTATCAGTCGCCGAATTACCCGAAGAGACTGCGTTCCACTCAGAGACAATGACTGAGCCTGCATCCGTGATACCGCAAGACGTTTCATCGTGAATCTGGCCCATACCATACTCTGCCAGATATGTCAGAGTAGGGCCGTTAGCGGTCGTGACGTCCAAGCCCGAGGGTGGGTCGCCACCATCACTGATCATTGCCGTGACTCGTCGGTCCGATGTGACGTAAGAATCACCCAGCTTCGAGAGATCTTCAGCCTTCGGAGGGAAGGTGTCAGGGAGGGGCTTGATCGGTGAGACCTTGCTGTAGATAGTCCAAGTCGGACTCATAGTGCCGCCGATGTAGGATGCCGTACCGTGGTGCCAACCGTTGAACATGTAATTGTAACGACCGCTGTTGATGTATCGGACATTCCACGAATAGTAGGTACAGGAGCTCCAGTACGGATTCTCCTGACTTCGGTCAATGAAGTGGTGGAATCCATTCGATGTTACACACAGATGGGTGAAGTCACCGTCCGCCTGGTTCTGGGCAATCTTCTTGTTCCCCCAGTTACCTATGAAATCGGTATCGCCGACTCGGACCGGGATAGCACGGTTCCACGCATAGCTGGTCGATCCATCCCATCTTGAGTAGGTCCAGCCACCACAGTTCGAACAGGTCGAGTAGTAGGTGTAGTCACCATCCGAGATCGGTTCTTCGATCTGCGCCTCATCGTTCACGCCGATGATTCCCCAGCGGGAGAGATCGTCGTTCCAGTGGTAAAGGAGGTTATGGTCAGGCCCATCGTTCCCTACCAGATCGAGCCAGCTCGTGGAGTGTCTCGACGACGTGTAACTCTGACCGTAGCGGTAACAGAAGCTCGAACATTGCTCGTCATATCGGATGTTCCAACCCTTGGAATCAGAGTAGGACGATTCAGAATCGCCTGACCAACAATATCCACAACCATCGGTGTCGAACTCCCATAGGATCTCATCGGTACCTTCCCACATCGTCATCTGGTCCTTGTGGATGGCACGCCCACCAGATTGGTACTGATATGGAGCGTTGTTC
>CAXFCF010000258.1:0-2369 GCA_964000875.1 uncultured Candidatus Poseidoniales archaeon | reverse complement strand
TGAGCGGTACGCCGAGGCTAGGCCTCTAGACTCGCATGGCTTAATCGAACTCCAAAAGCAGTCGCCTCCGGCAGGATCAACCGGATTTCCTGTCGACCGAAGTCGACTGTCAATCTTTGCAATCCCTAGGAGGTTTTGGTCATCGTAGACTGATTTGGTTTTATGGAATATGACAAAGGATATTGCACCTTTATGCATCACTTGCACACATCATTGTGTGTCGTTATTTGATCACCTCTAAGCCACAAGCAAAGCTGTGCGGCCGCACTACCTCGGCTGCGACGTATGCTGAAGGTGCTCTTCATCGCCCATCTCTGGACTCAGGCACCAACGCCGTGCATTGACGCAGCATCCCGCCGACCTGCCGTCCGTATATCAACCTGACCCTAGGAGTCATGGCGATGAGTGAATGCGATTGGAGAGCAGTACCCCATTTGATTCATGATTACCAAGGAGGGTGTAGCCCAGAGATTAACAATGTCTGAACGCCGCCTTGAACTAACCTGAAAATGACTCAGCTGTGATCACTCAGCTCCGAAGAACTCACGCATGAACGGATGCATCTCCATCGCCTGTTCCTTCTGAATCTGCTCATAGGTTCTGAGAATGATACCTACGGCAAGTAACAGACCTGTCCCCGTAGCGTTACCGACCGTACCTAGCAAGTCCGCTCCCGCAGCTAACAGACCGACGAAAGCACCGGAGAACAGGGTCACAGGAGGAATGTATCTCTCCAAAATTCGCTCGAGTACAACTGGATTCTTCCTAAACCCTGGAATCTGCATGCCTGTACGCTCAATCTGCTTAGCGACATCCTTAGCTGACATGTTCGTAGTCTCAATCCAGAACTTCGCGAACACCATCGAACCGAGCGTCATCACCGTGACATAAGTCACCACATGCAGCATAATCTGCCATAGGTCATGACCGAACCCATCACCGGTTTGATCAAGTAACGGTATCAGCCAAGACTGTACACCTTGAACCATGGAAGCGTACCATGCGAAACCATCCGAAGCTGTCGTCGAACCAACCTCGTATGAGCCAAGCCAAGGCGCTATGCTCCATGCCCCATTGGCTCCAAGTATCGGAACCGTGGACATCACCGGATGACTCCAGAATAGGAGAGTGAACATGTTCAGATTAGCCAGCAAAGCCGCCATCAAAATGACCGGAATGTTGCTAGCGTAGACCAGTCTAATCGGATACTTTCCTCTATGACCCCTGACCTTACCGTGGGTGAGTGGTAGTTCCAACTTGCTAGATTCAGCGTACGCTACGACCAAGAACACGATGACCGACGATACCAGCGCGATTACCGGATTAGCGTGATTGAGTAAAATCAACTCGAAACCGTTCTGGTTCACCAAATCAGAGTTGGTAGCAGTCCTCAGTGTGTAGAATATCATCGGCAAAACACCGGAAGGAGGATTCTGCATGCTGTAGTCTCCAGGTCCGGAAGGTAGTGGAGAGATTGTACCTACGAATGTCGATTGAGCGACACCTGCTGCAATGAACAGCGAGATACCGGAGCCAATACCCCACTTGCTCACCAACTCGTCCAGTAGGAACACTAGGTACGAGCCGAGGAATAGTTGTGCAACGATTACAGCGTTTGCCCAGCCAAGGCCGAACATGCCGACAATGTTCTCGTGTGGGTCGAGGAATCCATAGACCTGAGGAATCGACTCGATAGGTATCATCAGCAGTACGAGGATCTTCTGGACACCCTGGTAGAGCTGCTTGTCTTCCGAATCCTGTAGATCAAGATTGATAATCTTCGCACCAGCGAACAATTGCATGATAATAGAAGCTGTAACAATCGGCCCAATACCCAAGTGCATAATCGAACCGGATGCACCGGCCATGATTGCTCTGAATGAAGAGAAGATGTCCATCGTCGACTCAGCAAGACCCCAAATCATGACATTAGTCATGACGAAATAGATGACTAGTACAATGAAGGTGGTCATCAACTTCTGGTTAAATCTAACGTGACCCTCCGGCTTGGTGATGCTTGGATAGACATCTACCAGCCTCTTGAGACCGTACAATCGACTGCTCTCCTCACCTGTGTAAACAAGACAGGCAAGGGCGAGACCGGTCCCCAGACCGAGCAAACCAATCCCCACTAGTAGGAAGCCTACTTGACGGTCATCAACCAATCCCCAGTAAGCGAACGCGAGGATTATGGAAAGCCAGATTATGAATTTGAGATACTTGCCGATGAACTTGATCTCCTTCACCTGCTCTGGTAGATCCTTCTGGACACACCACATCACATAAGCCACATAAGCGACTGCAATAGCAATCATTTCTGCTGCGAGAATCATCTCTGCCCTGTCGGTACCGAGAAGCTCGTCCTTCTT
>CAXFCF010000257.1:0-2371 GCA_964000875.1 uncultured Candidatus Poseidoniales archaeon | reverse complement strand
CAGGACGGTTTTGGTAAAGTCATCCAGATCATCCCTATCGGTTACACGAGCTAGGACTAAGCTGTCCATCTCACCGGTGACATCGTAGACTGCGAAGACCCGTGGATCGGCAGCAATCCAGCGCTGTACTTCCAGAAGTCTCCCCTTGACGATTCTAAGTCCTACTACCACAGTGAGATCCCAGCCAATCTTGTCGGGATCTAATTCTACCGAATAACCTGTTATCGCGCCGGTCTCTTCCAGTTTTGCCAATCTGTTGGCGACAGTCCCAAGAGCAACGCCTACTCGTTCGGACATCTTCCTCATTGAAAGTCGGGCATCCTCCTTCAGAGCCTCCAGCAAAGCACGATCCACATCATCCATCTTCATCACTTCGAGAGTTGAGCCAAAACCCCAAGCCCTTGAACATTGTTAAGTGAATTAAGGGATTCATTGTTCGCATGTTCAATATAACATGTAGAATACTAACGCAGAGTCTCACTCGTTCATATCACTAGGTCTCTTGAGATCGAGGTCCATTATCCATCCGCCTAAATCTTCGACCTTAATGTCGATGTGTATCTTTGCCTCAATAGCGTTTGATTCATCGGTTCTCATCTTGATTTCTAGGCTCTTCTCATCCTCTGCCTTGATAGAAATGGACTTGGGTGTCTTTGTCACCTTCCAAGGCGCTTCGGCTACCATATTCCTAATCTCGATGTCCTTAGCTCCTGCAGTCACGCGGATGGTGGCTATCCAACCAGATCCCTTCTGATTCATTGCACCGGATATTCTTGGCAGGCCGACCTCACGTTGTCTTTCCTGTGCCACTACGATTACAAATCCCGCTAGTAAACCGATACTAAGGAGAATCAGTGGGACGACTGACTTGCGATCCGCTACAGACGAAGGGCTTTCTAGGTTGATAGAGTCGAAAGCTAACACCTCTCCTGTCGAGTCGTCGACTAGCATGAGTATAACCGAGATACGCCAGATCTGATTGTCATCGGTTGGTATCCCATCACTCGTTAAACGCTCGGCGTCAATCACCTTGGTCCAGTTAGTTATGTCATCCTCACTGTGATGGAAGGCACTAGTCCAGCCGTAGTGTAGGACAACATCGTCTAATGTGACTTCTTCCTTCTGTACTCCATCGACTGTGATTACCCATCGCAGCCCAACAGAACTAGACAGATTGGTCGTAGGTTCCACAATTGCTTCGATTAGTATTGAGAGATCTTGTCCAGAGCCATTGGTCGTTACTTCCATTTGAAGCGGCTTAATCCATTCCGAATCAGTAGTCTCATGCATGAATTCCTCACATCGCTCCGCCTCCAGCCCCTCTTGCCGTTGCTCGGCAGCGAGCATCACACCATCTCCCATCCACCAAGTTAGTGCGGGGGAGGTCTCGTTGATCATTGGGCATTTAGAGTCAGTGAACCTCTCAGTTAGTATCCCTCCTTCAGCTGAGACTACAGGGGTCAACATTAGCAAGATTAGGGATACTATCACGACCAATCTAACCATCACTTTCACCTCTTTCAATCGCGTGAGATACAAGCGTGCGCTCATAGTCGGGCACCATCAATGTGAGTTTCTGTCCAAGCCAAGCCGGAAGCCACCATCTCGTCCCGTCTACCTCTAGGGTCAGAAGAATTCCACCACCTCTTTGATCTTCAAGGGAGGGCATCGCTTCGATAGCTTCCTCCTTTTCCGGTCCACCCTTCAGCAACATCTCTTCTAGCAGTGGTGTCGGTACTTCATGGACATGTATTGAGATTGACTTTCCCGAGAGGTGTACTCCAGAGGAGGTTGGTCTCTTCAGTTCACCCTTTCGCATCTCCCATGTAGGGACGCCAACTTGAATCGTCTGGTATGGATGCCAATGCCCTCCAGGAAGTTTCCCTCCTCTTCTTACACAACGTTCGGCACCCCAGAACCATTCGAGTATTTCCCTAGAAGTCTGGTGTAGTTTCCCTCCTCTCTGGAACAGTGTTGTTCCTTTGACGCCCCAGTCATCAGCCACAGATTGTATCGCGTCTTCAGTGGCAGGTATCTGCTGGTAGCGGCCGGGTTTGGGTGGTTCCCTAACGAATGTTTCAGCCATCTCTTCCTCAGTGCGCAGTGCTGTCGCAACACCTGATTTGTTGGTATTCTGCAAAAGAGCGAGGAAGAAACCACCAGTGTCGTTATCATCGTTCCATATCCTGACACAATGCGAAAGTTCAGAGCAATCCATCTCAGTATCCATCCCATCCCATTCAATCATCCCAGGTCGGGTCACGAGACCAGGACACGCGACCTCCATGTCGATGGGTAGCAATCTGAGGTGTGGTGATGAGAGTAATAGTTCGGCGATGACAGCCTCGTTCTCTTCTGGATCGAGTGAACA
>CAXFCF010000256.1:0-2390 GCA_964000875.1 uncultured Candidatus Poseidoniales archaeon | reverse complement strand
CCAAACAATGCCGAGCCAACAATCCCTGCTACCTTGAGATCGTAAGTCAGACCGAAGTCAACGAAGAACAAACCAATCGAAGCGATAATCCCAGCATAGCCTACAGCACCGATGGTCTGGTTCACCCCGAGTATCGCCTGAATGCGATTGACATGTTCCATCC
The DNA here is from genome assembly GCA_964000875.1 of uncultured Candidatus Poseidoniales archaeon. Taxonomy (GTDB): domain Archaea; phylum Thermoplasmatota; class Poseidoniia; order Poseidoniales; family Thalassarchaeaceae; genus MGIIb-Q1. The sequence goes on along the minus strand of CAXFCF010000256.1, from coordinate 2,227 downwards.
ACCATGTGACTCTATCCGGAGTCGTCAAGCCCCAAGCGCGGTGGAATGCTATCTCTTCGAGTACCTGTTCATACTCCCACACAGGAACCCCTCCCTTGTTGCCATCCAGTGACTTGCTTGTGTTGAGAACCTTGTTCACCTCGCTACGCCAACCCGAGAAAAACCGCATCCTCAGATACCGCTCTGTCTCCTGCAACTGAACGGATGTTGGTTTCTGGCTCCTCCAATGTCCATCACCTAGCCACTTGTCATAGACTAGATCGTGAATCTCCGCTAGACGGGAGATGGAACGATAGCCTGCAGCTAAATCACGCACAACTGGGAAGCCGCGGGATTTGGGAAGAATGGCGTTGGGAACGCCATCGAAGTAACAAGTGACGATACAAGTCTCTTCATCTATTACATCGACTAATTCGAGCCCAAAGTTGCGATGTGTGAGGGTCAAGGTGGTCCACTTGGTGTGTGGGGCACGCCACAGAGTGTTCGTCTTCAGGCGATCTTCCAACTGCTTCAAACGATCGTTCCAACGGCGCTCATCGTTGGGTTCTGAACGATAAGTCAGAGCATCGCAATGGAATCTACCCAGCGCTGCACCCGCCTCCTGACATATGTCTGCAGCAGCGACGAAGTCACCATTAGCAATCGCTTCATCAGCCACCTCGAAAGCTGTCTTGCAATCAGTTTCTTCGTAGAACACTATGAGATCACGATTGGACACCTGTATGCCACCGACAGACACTCTCAGGTTGTCCGAACCTATCTCCGCCAGTTTTCTGGCATGGCCAGACCCGTCAAGCGGGAGAATTTTTGCAATCAGATTGGATCCCTCTTTCTGAGTGATTCTAACCGTGGGTTCCTGCATACCTTCCATTCGATGAAACGATGCCCCATCCAACTCTGGCGGAGAACCCCACCGCTTGCCGCCGCCACCAACTGGAATCACCCGACCCCACCAATCAGCGGACTCTATGTCACCACTCGGCCAAGCCATCAGCATACTGTCGAACTCGGTGTGTAGCCGCCAAGCTTCGAAACCCTCTGGAACCTTGACGGCAGCCGGCTCTAGCGCACGCGCAGCAGCCTTGGGAAACCAAGCCTCTTCGGAGAGGCCTTCGATGGTCAGGGGAGGATTGACGCTTGCCACCGCTCTCCGCAGTCGGTCTCAGCCTTTGCTTCTCCGCAAACTCGGTCCAGCCGGTGCGAAGGATTCACAACCCTCGCGCGTGAGGACAGAAACTGATGGAGGAGCCTCTGCCACTGGCTGTAGACATGGATGGGACATTGATCCTATCAGACATGAGTGCCATTACAATCAAACGGGTTCTGCTGCCAAGGCCGTGGTTACTGATACCTTTCCTAATCAAGGAATTCACTGGACGCAGACCATTGTGGAAGAAGGAACTCGGTGCAAGACTCAAGTTCAAACCCTCCGAGTTGGACTACCACGATGATTTTCTGGCTTGGCTCACTGAGGAGAGAAAGAGACGCAAGGAAATTGTCCTATGTACCGCATCAACCATCGATGTTGCCCAAAAGGTAGCTGACTATGTCGGGTTATTCGATGGCGTGATGGCCACCGAGGATGGCCCTAACCTAGCTGCTGAGAACAAACGTAAAGCGCTTGTCGAGCGATATGGAGAGAAGGGATTCGGATATGCTGGGAACTCAAAAGACGACCTGAAAGTGTGGCCTTCAGCTGGTGAGGTGATTGTAGTGAATGCTAGCTCCAAAACACGCAAGCAAATCGAGTCGGACGCAGACCGAATTTTCGATTGAAAATACTCGCTAAATCTAGGAAAATGTATGTCCTAGATTATGACTCGACCTCCTTAACTCAATAAATGAAATCGGCAACCTTGTATATCTATGCAAAATCAGATGCCTCCATGAGTACGATGGCAGTTAGAGTGAGTCTGTTTCCAGAGATTGTTGAATCAGTTCCACAGAGGTATTCCAAACACCCGCTTGGCAAGAAGATAAGGAACCATGCAAAGGAGCATGGCTTCAGAGTCTGGACGGATTTGGTGGTGTTCTCTTCAATCGAATCCATACCCCATCGGTTTGAAGATTACATCGTTGAAGGTACAATCGACGAAATGGAGTTTGGCGAGGGACAAATCGAAGGCCACTTCACAACAGAAACCATTTGCAAGGAAATGAAATCCGAAGGCTGGGAGATTATCGCCGTGATTGAAGTCACAGAAGATTGGATTGAACTCTATTTTAG
>CAXFCF010000255.1:0-2392 GCA_964000875.1 uncultured Candidatus Poseidoniales archaeon | reverse complement strand
CCAGTGAGGGTACCAGTACCTCAATCAGCACCTTGAACACATACACCGCTGACGACGCAGCTGGCGAGACCGGCCCTGGTGCCGACGATGTATTGTTGGAACTACAAATGACAGGAAAGGACGACTTGGCGTGGTCTTTCATCAAGATTACACTAGCTGTCGAAGATAGAGTCTACACATGTAGTGTAGTAGCGGGAGACGATTGCCAGATTGATCAACAAGCTGGTGAGAATGACAACACATGGGAGCCTGGGGAGTATCTCTTCCTTTCAGAGGGAACGGAGGACATCTGTAATCAGGAGACCTGTGACCTGAGAATTTCGGTAATCTACAATGGCAGAACATTAGCTGGTGACCAAAATGCAGGTTCAGGTAGTGGTTCATCTTCTAGTGGTGGTTCATCCTCTGGTGGCGGTTCTTCTGGTGGCACTCATGCTACCAGTTACAAGATAGTGACCATCGATGATGAGGGGAACACCTTCTACAGCTCGGACTCGGTCAACTGGAACCTTGGAGAAGTACTGCCCTTCAACTCCGGCGGCTATGCACCTGATGTCCAATACGGAGCGAACAAGTTCGTGACCACTTCAAACGATGGTAACGACCTATACTTCGCCTATTCAAGTGATGGCAATGATTGGAACGAGGTAAAGATCACAAACAGTTACTACAACTACAACAGCTTGACCTATGGCAACAACATGTTCGTCTCAGCAGGGAAGGGATCAGGGGGTTGGGTGACATACCAGTCGTCAGATGGAACCTCTTGGACCAAGACCACTGATGATGTGAGTTCCAATTCCGGTACGGCTTGGCTCTCATGCACAATGTATGGCGAAGGTACCTTCGTCTCGATAGCGAGTTCTGGTGCAATCTATTCCACTGATGGTGAAAATTGGGAGGATGCGAGCAACTCTCCATCAGGTTATATCGTACATCCTGACTCATGTGCGTACGCAGATGGAAAGTTTTGGGCGATGAAGAAGAGTTCCGGAGGCAGTGGACCTTGGATCGTCGCACAGTCTGAAGATGGAACCGACTGGACTTCCGACTCCTATGACAAGATATCTTGCAGCTACTCTGGTTGTGGAGTGATGAAGCGATTGATTCACGACGGAAACCGATTCGTCGCTACCGACGGAGGTAGTGGTGGCGGAGAAACCGACTCGCGAGGAGCTTACTCTAGTGACGGAGAGACATGGACTACTTTCTACAACCCAATGTACACGGGAGCAACGATGGCCTATGTCGACGGAACCTATGTGATTGCAGGTATGACTGATGATACCGTCGATGGTTCTCAGGAACACTACCACACAATATACACGAGTACTGATCTTTCGAACTGGACTTTGCGCTACAAGAGCGACGATGCTGGCTGTTGTGGAGACAAGGCAATAGCCACATCTCTCGATTAGATGAGCTGAATATCGCCGTTAGAGCACTAGAGAACACAATAAGTAGTGTACCACATGTCTCAGTTTGAGGTTTGAACATGAAACAAGCATATGCTGAAACCGAGAGAGATGAAAGGGCAGTAAGCCCAGTGATTGCAACCATCCTGATGGTAGCAATTACTGTGGTTCTGGCCGGAGTACTGTATGTGTGGGCCAACAACTTGGCCAGCGAAGGGACTAGCACCACGCTCAACACATTGAACACTTACTCCGCCGCACCTGCCGACGATGAAGTTGGACCAGGTGCCGACGATATATTGTTGGAACTACAGATGACTGGGAAGGACGACTTAGCGTGGTCGTTCACCAAAATTATCCTGTCAGTTAGAGATCAAGTGTATACTTGCAATATCATCCCTGGAGATGATTGCGAAATAAGTCAGCAAGCGGGTGAAGACGATAACTCATGGGAGCCTGGGGAGTACCTCTTCCTCTCAGAGGGGACGGAGGACATCTGCGATGGTACCTTCTGTCCTGTCGAGATCTCCGTGATTCACGCAGGACGAACCGTTGGAGGATCACCTCTCATACTGGTTGGTGGAGGAGGAACCATCAGCAGTGGTGGAGGTTCGTCCGGCGGCGATGATGGAGGAGATACCATCACGCCGGAATCTTGTTCTGATGTGTTTGCGGTGATTGAAGACCAAGACGATGTGTCAGACTATTCACACTGTACCGATTTGGATGGACTCTACCTTCACAAAACCAGTGGAGTGACGGATGTCAGCCTGCCTTACCTTGAGACAGTATACTCATACGTATACTTCCACCAGAACGAAGACTTGGAAACTGTTTCATTGCCAAGTCTTGAGGATGTAGGAAAATATGTCTACTTCAGTGGCAACGATGCCCTCGAATCAATCGATCTATCAAGTTTGGATCATGTGGTCGAGTATCTGTATGTTGAAGGTTCAGATGTTCTATCCGAACTCGAT
>CAXFCF010000254.1:0-2401 GCA_964000875.1 uncultured Candidatus Poseidoniales archaeon | reverse complement strand
GTGTGCCTTGTGGATGGCACCAGCCTCGACACGATCGTGTGAGGGAGTCTCCATACCTCCAGACTGGAATGGATCGTGGCGGACATCGCCAAGCAAACTTCCTGCCAAGGTTCCTGTGGCATCCACAAACGGTGGCTTATCGTCCCGCTCATGTTTAACCAGTAACTTAGGAATCCTCGACTCGTCACCCGAAGTCAAGCGATTGCGAAGGAAGACATAGGCGATACCAAGGATGAACAGACCGAACACCAGCATGAACACATCACCAGTTAGAATGGTAGCCCAGAGTAGTACAGCCGCTACAACACCGGTGATGATCAACAGAGTCTTGTTCGTCTTCTCACGAGCAATCCTCAGGTCTGCTCGCCTCTCCTTAACGATGCGATCTCCCCTTCCTGCGGGAACCGTACGAACCCTAGGCTCGTTCTCGTTGTCCTCATTTGGATAGCAAAGAATGTCCTCCAAGACCTCGTCAGGCATTAATTCAGTCATCGACCTAGCTAGCATCGACTTGCCAGTTCCAGGGTCACCAATCATCATCATGTGACGGCGCTGCTCAGCTGCCTTTCTGATGACTACTGAGGCGGATTCCTGTCCAATTACTCGGTCAACCAACTTCTCAGGAATTGGAACTGACTCGGTAGAGTCGAGGTCAATCAAGTCCAACCACTCGTCTACTGGTACCGTCTCAATCTCGTCAGTGGGTCGAGGTGAGGAGTCTCCGAACTCCTCGTCGGTATCCCACTCATCGTCGCCTGACACATCGAGACCTCCTTGTCGAGTCATTCCTCGCTGCCGTTCAGTCATTAAAGTGTGTATTCGGTGAAAACAACGCCCGTAGGGCGAAATGATGCTTATTTATTGAAAAAATAAACATTGTTGCCATTTTCATGCCAATTTTCGCTCACGAAAGACTTGACCGCAGACTACTTTTCGCGGGTTCGGAGATGGCCGTGACTGAAGGAAGGGTATTCGCACTCCAAGAGGAGGGTGGAAGGATTCACCTGCTCGTAGAAGAAGACCTAGAAATCAAGGTCAAGGGTATCGGCCGAATCAATCCTTCCAGAGTACTTGCCGGCGTAGGCTATGGAGACCATGTAACAATAGGCCAGAAGAGGTTCCTAGCACTGCGCCCAGGTGTTTCTGAAATCTCTTCCGGAATGTCACGACGTGCTCAGATAATCACACCCAAAGACGCCTCTCTAATCTGTACCTCACTTGGAGTGGGACAAGATTCCAAGGTATTGGAGATAGGTTGGGGTTCGGGAGGCTTGTCACTCCACCTCGCCAACGCCATGGGTGGAGCGGGCACGCTTGTAACGGTAGAAAACCGCTTGGAGCACGCCGATGTGGCTCGCTCCAACCTCTACTTAGCAAAGCAAGCGTGGGGTGACTTCCCTGAACTCGTCGAGGTTCATGGAGACGCTGTCGACAAGGCTACCATAGAGGAAGTTGCTAGATCTGTCGATGGTGGCTACGATGCGATAAGCATCGACCTTCCAGAGGCTTTCGCAGCCGTACCGCACTACGCGTCGATGTTGAGGCTAGGCGGTAAACTAGCTTGCTACTGCCCGGTAACGAGCCAACTGGAACAGGCTTGGGTCGCCTGTGAGGAGGCTGGGCTCGAAGTGAATTGGGCGGGTGAGAGGATCGACAGGACATGGTCGAAGGCGTCCAAGGGTGGAGTCAGACCCGACAACAATCCAATGGGGCACACCGCTTTCGTATTAATCGCACAGCGCTGCAAATAATCAATCGACGACGCGTACGGATTCACTGCACTTGGGGCAGGTGAACTTGAACGGTGGCGTCTTGCCGGAGGGCATCTTCAACGAGGACGAACATCCCGGGCAGGTTACCCTTCCATCGGTCATCCGAGCCTCGCCATCCCCTAGTGGTGATGCCTCGGCCGCGGGTGCTGGTGGGGGTGGAAGTTCCATCTCTTCAGCCATCGTTTCCTCGGTCTCAAACACTGGTTCGTCAGAACCACCTCGACCCTTTCTCCTAGAGATGATTCCAATCAACATCAGTATGACCATAATCCACCCTACTGCCAAGGCAGTAATCGATGTCTGGTTGTCAAGCTGGAACAGGCCAAAGTCGAGACCTGCAGGCTTGGCTGGCTCGGTCACGACATTGATGGTGAAGGGAGTGGAGAGAACTTGGTGACCGGAGCCTCCTGCCTGCACCTTCATGCTCAACTCACCACCGGAGGTGGTGAAAGACGATATCAGAGTTAACTCGTACGACGCACTCTCACCTGGCATCAAGTCGTAAGCTGGGCTCGAGGAACCGCCGACTGCTGTCCATCCAGGGGAAAGGTCAGCAGCTCCTTCACCCACTAGAGAAAGTGTTCCTGTTACCCTTTCGTTACCATTGTTGGCTATCGCCACACTGAGTA
>CAXFCF010000253.1:0-2410 GCA_964000875.1 uncultured Candidatus Poseidoniales archaeon | reverse complement strand
TCTCCCCCGGGTAACATCCCTCAAGAATGCTTGTCATCATGAATGGCATAGTGCGTGATTCGGGATAGAAGCGCTGATTTCAGAGGTACTTCTCGGGTAAGTCATGAGTGAGGGAGAGACAAAGGTCGCGGTAGCCCTTGTTTCGGGCGGTATCGACTCTCCTGTAGCCGTCCACAGAATGGCAGCTAGAGGCTGGAAAATCTACCCACTTCATTGTTCACAGGAGCCTGTGACTGGTCCGGAGGCGGAGGAAAAGACGCGGGTCTCGATGGAGCGCATCAGGAGCCAATCGGGCGGTGCCGACTCGGTGGTCGATGAGATGCTTGTCGTCCCGGTTGGCACGACACTTGCAAAGTTCACCGAACCGAAATCGCATAGGGACTACTTTGTGCACATGAAGCGACTCTTCAATTCCATTGGTTGTCTCTACGCTAATGAGGTCGGTGCTACGCACATTTTGACAGGTGAGAATCTTGGTCAGGTATCAAGCCAAACTTTGGGCAATTTAGGAGCGGTAGAGGCGGCCTCGAATCTACCCATCCTGAGGCCTTTGTTGGGTTTCGACAAGCAGAACATAATCGATGAAGCGAGGAAGATAGGAACCTTCGAAACGAGTGCTGGCCCAGAGACTTGCGACGCTCTCGGTCCGAACCGCCCGACGACGGTAGCTAAAACAAGTAGACTCGAGCATCACGAAGAGGCTCTCGGTGGTTTGGTTTCACTAGCTGAGGAATGCTACTCGAAAAGGCGTTCAGAGAGGCTTGGCTAGACTCTGTGAACAGGCTCATTCTCCCATTGGGGTTAAATGCCAACCAGCAGTCGGTTCTCTGAACCACATAGTGGTTCATGAGTGATTGACATGTACAACAAGAGAAAGAACGCGGTCTGTTACCTGCTAGTTGGGTTGATGTTTCTATCCCCACTTGCCGGCGCCGCATCTGTGACTACCTTCTCGAGCGGATCTTCCGAAGAGCTGGTTGAATTGAGAATGCCAGGCAACTACCTGAACATGCTCGACGGCGCGATTTCGCTGCCGGAAGGCGAGACCATCACCGGTGCGAGTTTGAACATCTCAAGTGCGTATGCACTTCACAATGACTTCACGACCTATGACCAGTCGATTATGCAATCGGGAGCCGGAGGAATATGGGATGCTCGCTACAACAGCGGCTTAACTACCTACAGCGACCCGGCTTGCCACCAGACATCATTGGTTGGATGCACCTTCACCACTCAGGAGGAGTATCTGGCATTGGTCAGCGAGGGTTTCAACGCGGATTTCGAGGGTAGCGATCAGGGAATGGTACCTGGCCCTGCGGTCGACATATTCAACTGGGAGAGGGGCGATCTTACAATGACTGGATTGCCAGTTCCACAAACCGGTTGTGCTACTGGTGACAACTGTTGGGGGACTAACATCTACGACCTTGACTACACTGACGATTCACCTCTCTCGGACTTCGAGTATTCACTCGACACCCCAGCCATCTGGGTCTACCCTGGAAAGGGTGCTGCTCGCTTCAATTCGTGGCACAGCCTATACTACCGACAAGCGTCTGGAACCAACTACTACTACGAAGACTGCGCCTATGTATCTGTATCCAGTTCGACCGACAAGGTATCCTGGACGCCACCGGTATTCGTGCCGTTTGACATGAACAATGTGACAGGACTGGTGCAAGGCTCCAATGGAATCTTCCAAACTCATCAAGGCAGTGGTAGTAGTTACAACAAGGTACAGACCTCTTGCAACGGAAAGGGTTCAATATCGATACCAGGAAACAGTTGGGTTCTCTCTGGTGAGAGCACTCACTCAAACAACCAGAACGGTTGGGCAAACATGGCTCTGGATCTTTCCCCATGGGAAGGCAAGTTCGTCAAGCTCTCGTTCATCCTAGAGAAGAACCCGATGCAGGGAATTCCGATGAACATGACCATGCCAGGCTGGTATATTGACTCTCTCAGGATTGGTGATGCGCTACCTCAGTCCGGTAGCGTGACGATGAAGTCGTTCACGCCGATGCAGTCGATGACCGTAGGCTTCCCCGATGGTTTTGGCGTTCTAGATGTTGAGGTTGCCACATCTGGTCCGGGTTCGTTCACTGTGGATGTTCTAGATTCATCCAACGGTAATGTCGTGGTCGACACTGAAGGTAAATTGATGCAAGGTCTTGAAGGAGAAGTCATCGAATTGTGGGGAGTCGATAGCGGCACCTACTCGTTGATTGATCTCAGGTTCAACTACAACTCGGGAGCCAACCGCATGGAGACTCCTGTGATGCATGGTTTCACAGTTGGCACCAAGGTTGGTACTGGATTAAACGGCTCTGCCGGGGTGATGGCTGTACAGGGCACATGGGGAGCCGGTGAGTGGACTTCCGACCCGGGAGGCGGGGTTCTCTTCTACATG
>CAXFCF010000252.1:0-2412 GCA_964000875.1 uncultured Candidatus Poseidoniales archaeon | reverse complement strand
AGCCTCAATCACCTCCACCACCCGCCAAAACTCGACACCACCGGGGACCGGGGTTCCTGTGTGTGGCACTAGGCGGCCATCGAGACCATCGACATCGATAGTCAGCCAAACCGGCCCCTCAATCGCCGACAGAACAGAAAGCAACGAATTCCAGTTCTTCTCCCCATCACATGGAGATAGTAAGTCACGGGCGAACCAAGTTGTGACCCTGTCATCACCCTCGATTACCTCGGACTCCTCCTTGCTGTATGCTCGAACGCCTACCTGCAATACACTACCAACACCTAGGTCGAGGCTCCTCCTAACGGCGCAAGCATGACTGTTTGGATCCCCATCTAACTCTTGGCGCAGGTCAGCATGAGCATCGATTTGGACTAGAGTAAGACGGGAGATTTCGCCTTCCAATACTGGATGGTTGCGGAGTGCCTTCAACTGAGCGGGTAGAGAACCGTGTTCGCCGCCAAGCACCAATGGGAACCTGTTACCGTCCATCCACTTCGAACAATACCTCTCGATTCCTTCCAACTGCTCAGCAAGACTCCCCCCCTCACCATTCCAAGGTTCGACGGTTGCTATCGTTTTACCAGCCGGTAACTCGTCATCGAGCAAGGGGTCGTACAATTCGACTTGGGTCGATGCCTCTATGCAAGCTGCAGGACCCTGAGCAGTCCCCTGACCATAGGAGACCGTAAGTTCGTAAGGAAGTGAGAGAACCACGATGTCAGCAACCTCAGCATCCTCTTCGGCTAGGTCGAGGAAGGTGCGAGGCGCCTCCGAATCCCACTCCATGATTGGGTTGCGACGGGTCGCAATGATATGGCTTGTTCTTCGCTCTGAACGACCCGAAGGGTCGATTTCTCCGCATTGTTGATATAGTTCGGTGTACAATTGAAACTCTACCCCGGAAGGAAAACACACCAGATTTGCCTTTCGGGGAGGGGGACAGCACGATGGGAATGACGCTTGCTCAACTAACCGCTGCGATCCAGAGACATATCGATAAGGACATGGAAAAGGTTGTCGCAGAAGGTATGGCCGAGCACGCTCTCGGGTTCTTCGGATTCTATGATCGAATCATCGACAATGCGCTTGAGCCCACCGACCGAAACCTGTTCTACATCTTCCAAGATTATGACTTGCTTACCACAGAATCCGAAGAGACCACCCTCTGGGATGGAAGAGAATGGCGTATTCATTACTGGAAGTTCAAGGCGGAGTTGGCCGAGAAGGCGAAGGCCTATCTCGAAGATACCTCTGACGAAGAAGAGGATATCGAGGTTAATGTCTACGAAGACATACCAATGGACATCTGGAACCGCAGTGACGACACCTACGAAGAACCACTCTTCTGAGGAGACGGCAAGCATCTTTGCTTCGACTTGTGATTAGATAAAGATGACACGAGGGGGTTGGTTTCATTAGGGAACAGACCGAAGGTCTGCACATGAATACCTCTTGCAGAACCAGATTCGCCCTCTTTACCATCTTATTGATGCTGGTTACTGGCCCAGCCCTTGCGGTACAGGCAGAAGAGACCTCCATGCCTGATGGTATTCTGACTGATTGGCTAGACCATGATGATGATGGCGTTGCTGACCACTCGTATGTTGTTGCATTTACTGATACGACAAACTCGGCGGAGTTTAGCGTCAATGTCTCACATTCCGATATGGATGGAAATCTAATGGGCGAATGGGTCTACCTATGGGACGACGAGAACTACACCATCACAGCAGTCAACCTTACTCACCACAGAATCACATTGCCTACGAATCTCTCATTCGGTGATGAGGTAACCTTGACTGTCAACCCAGAAGGAAGCGCTTCGTGGCAACCTATCTCGAGGGTCATCCAAGCAACGCTTTGGAACCAACCGCTAGCCGATCATGAAATCACCCTCACCACCGACTGGAACCTCAAGCATCAGATTGAGAACGAGACCACCGAGGAGTGGGATCTCAATTTCAGTGGCAGAGGATGGCAGCAAAGAGCGGACGGGGTATTGATTCATGACGAACTAGGATCGGGGACTCTCAGCATTGACGAGACCTCCTCTGACGGAACCAACATCATGATGACCCTCGACCTCGATACCATATGGCTCAACGAGACAATGGAAGGCTCAGAACTGACGAGCCAGATTTTCGAAATGAGTGGCGACGGTGTGATGAGTATGACCTCAGACGATGATGGCACGATGACCATCAACGCCAACATCGTCGACTCATACATCATGCGCTCGATGCAGCAAGGAACCGTGGAAGAGCGCTATCGCCTGGAGGCGAACGGAGACATCAACATGACAAGTTCGGACGATGGAGAAGACATGTACCTCGACGGTGACCTGTCGTTGCTTCTAATCGAAATCCACGACCTCGACGGCGAACGCCTGCTCGACTATACTGAGTTCCA
>CAXFCF010000251.1:0-2413 GCA_964000875.1 uncultured Candidatus Poseidoniales archaeon | reverse complement strand
CGGTGACGAAGATTCCTGTCGAATGAGTTGGCTCCTCCGGGGTTGGTGATGACTCTTCATCACCGAAACAGCCGGTCAAGGTGGCGGACAACATGACCAACGTGAGCAAAAGGGCGCGACCACGCATGATTGCCGCGAGCCTAGGCCTGTTCAACTATCTTCGCTTCCACCAACGAAGTGTTTCTAGGGCGCCTCACCATCAGCGGTGTGAGGAAAATGAGAGTCACGCAACAGAACAAGAAAACCACTATTTCCATATTGTAACCATGAAGGAACCGATACAAGGTGTAGATTCCAACAAAGAACACAATCATGGTGATTACCGACTCAAACACACGCTGGCGAACCTCAAGGTCGGGGCGATATTCCAAGTGAGTGGCGAGCATTGGTACGACACAAATCGACATTAGATATCCAGGAACCATGGCTACCATCATCGGATCTCTGATGACAAGGAGTGGGAAGGCAAGAGACCCGCAAAGGAAGAAGCCCCATACCTCTGGCCTCGGACTTGCATCCAATCCTGCCATAGGCAATAAACAACCGAGAATCCCGACCGCGGCTATTGGTAGCAAATAGGTGAACGAGAGCCATGCAGCTGAGAACCAACCAGCGACATGAGGCATAGGTTCCAGAACCACGACTCCAACCAGCCAAGTCATGCGGAGCGTGGTTCGCAACGAGGAACCCAAACCTAGGAATCTGCGACGCTTAGCAGTGCCTCTGACATCATGAACCAATTCCATCCACTGATTGTGTAAGGTCCAGCAAAAGAGGAGTGGAAGAAGTGCCACACATAGCGGAACTAATCCTAGTCTGCCCAAAGATGCTAATTCAGCCAGGTCGCGCCAACCTTCTCCACCGAGTTCAAACACTGAATAACCCATGAGTATAATCCCTAGCACTATCTGTACAGCACTGCTTGCAAGGAATCCCCGTTCCTTGAATTCCTCTCCTCCATTCTGGAGTGAGAAAGTCGAAGCCTCCAGCAGCCCACCAGCTACCAACAAAAGGAGACGGAATAAGTCCACTTCCTGTAAGACCGCGGATGACGCAAGAGCCTCCTGATGAACCGCCAGAGAGTCACTAGGAATCATTCCAATTAGCATAATCGGCCAGAAAAAACCGTTCCACAGCAACTCCTGTCTTCGTATCTCACATGCTCTACCTTCATCGAGCATCGAGTGGGGATTCTCCTCACGCCACCAGCGCCAAATCTTGCAAAGTGAGAACCCCAATGGTACCGCCAACCAAGGTGATCCGGAAACCAATATCGTATCTAAGAAACTGAGAGCCGTAGGAGAGCCGCTGGAACCATACGCAGCCACATGAGCATATGTGAGATCGTGGCGAATGTGAGCAAGAGAGAGATCAAGGATGACCAGTATGACTAGTACTGCTGGAACCAAGGTCAGTGATTTGTCGAGCCTTCTAAGAAACACCTCCCGCTCTTCGTACCTTTTGATTAGTTCAGGGAACCAGATGAGTGATGACCACTGAAGAACCGACCAGATGAGAATGATTGACAGAAGTGACGCTGCAAGGCTGAACGCGTCACCCCCACCCACTGCCATGGAACCCACTACACTCTACGATTAGTTACGGTTTGGGGACCCACAACCCTTGAGGACGGGATGCTTGAGGGGAAGGCGTGTCCCAGAGTGGATGGCCCGACCCACGCGAGAGCGACCTTTGGGAAGCCGTGCAAGAATGGAGAGATAATCCCGAGCCATGGTTGGCTTCAGCAGAGCCTCGGCTTCGTGAGACGATGCGCATTAATCCATTGAGAGACGACGCAGAATGGACAAGACGGATTCTAAGTGACTTCGGTGGTGAGCCAATTGCTTGGTTGTCTGGAGACGATGGTGAGGGATGGCAGATGCCGTGGCTGCGCGGAAAGTGCGAGGATGCCAAAGCAGAGACAATCGTTAGAGCCCTACACGACAGCGGGCGAATAACACGTCAGGAAGCCGTCTCGATGATTCCTGTCAAGATTCTTAACTGCAAGATCGGACATAGAATTCTCGACATGTGTGCGGCTCCTGGAAGCAAAGCTACACAGTTGTGCGAGGCTATTGGTGACGAGGGTATCATCGTAGCCAACGAGTCAAATCCAGGGAGGGCTAACCTGTTGGTCTCCAACTCACATCGAGGTGGTTACATCTCGTTAGCTGTAGTACAGCACGATGGCCGTCATATCCCACGCTGCCCCAACCCTGGCTTCGACAGAATTGTCTGTGATGTCCCTTGCACCGGAACCGGTACGACACGGAAGAACCCTGAGGTTTGGCAGCGTTGGAAGAGAAGAGCTGGTAAAGGACTGCGGCCACTTCAGCACGCTTTGGCTCGTAAGGGAGCAACGCTACTAGCACCACAGGGATTGATGATCTACTCTACCTGTTCACTCGATCCA
>CAXFCF010000250.1:0-2414 GCA_964000875.1 uncultured Candidatus Poseidoniales archaeon | reverse complement strand
AAATCGGTTGCACGCCGGCGCAGGCGGCAATCAAGTGGTGCCTCGACATGGGTTATATCACAATCCCAAAGTCGTCCAACACAGGTAGGATTCAGGAGAACCTCGCATCACTCGAAGTTGAGATATCCGGGCACATGGAAGCATTCTCGTGCATGGAAGAAGACTATGTCTCCGGTTGGGATCCAACAGCTGAGCCGTGAGGGATTCGATGGATTGGTACTGGTACGTCCTGATTGTGGTATTGGTCATCGCCATCTTGCCCGATCCGATTGGTGGCTTGATTGGCTACTTCGTAGAGAAGAAGGTAAACGACTGGGAAGAAATAGGCTCTGACATATCCGAAGAGAGAAGGCGGCGAAAGGAATAGCCTTGCTACGAGGTTGGATTGAAATATCCGTGACCGGTCGCCTTCCCTACTAACAGCCCCTTAGTGTAGCGGTCCATCATCTGTGACTCTGGATCACAGGACTCCAGTTCGAATCTGGAAGGGGCTACTTCATCTCACTAAGGACAAGTCAAGATTCGACCTTGAAGGACGATTAGAGCAATAGTGGGCGGTCTGCTGGCAGACTCAATGGGCGAAGTGCCTGATGGGTTCGAAGTGCCGCAAGCCAAGGTCGCGAAACCTCGGCCTTCGGCTGCTCTAGTAGCCACACGGGATGGTGAAAGGGGAGCTGAGATTCTTTTCTGCCACCGTGTCTCTACGATGCCTTCCTTCCCTGACTTCTGGGCGTTTCCCGGAGGGGGCGTGAAACGATTCGACACCGAAGCCGCCGAGCGCTTACCTCACCTCTCAGGAAACGAGGAAGGTGCTGCTCTTGCCGCGCTGATGCGCGAGATGGCAGAGGAGGTTGCTTGGGCGCCGAGTGGACGTGGATTGGTCACTATCGATGAGATAACACGATCCGCCATACTAGATGATGGCAGGATTTGGGTAGAGGCAGCAGATGCTGGCGAGATTCCCAGCAACCCATCTGGATTCAATATCATCTCGGTACGTACAACACCTCCATTGGCACCGATTAGATTCGAGAACCGGTTCTTCCACCTACACGACGCAAAAGCACCCAATCCAATTCTTCCAAGTGAAGGAAGCGAATTTGATCAGTGTAAGTGGATGCGCCCGCAGGATGTGCTGGATTCTTGGGAGCGCTGCGATATGAGAATCCCTCCTCCACAAATTACGCTTTTGCGAGATATAGTCGACGCTCTGAATCGAAACGATGGAGACATGGAAGCAGCCTCCATGGAACTCGCAGCGTCACCGCCTACAGGCGAGCATCGCATAGAGTACGCACCTACCGTTGAGCTAGTACCACTACCTACCAGCACCTTACCACCTTCTACGCACACTAATTGTTACCTTCTCGGTGAACCCGGAGGTGATGTCGTCGTGGTCGACCCCGCTGCCAAAGATGACGAAGCGATGTCCTACCTTGAGAGGAGAATTAGAATCCATGAGGAGTTAGGAGGAAGAGTCGTTGCGACTATCTTCACTCACAGGCATCCTGACCATATCGGAGATCTCGGGATGATTTCAAAGATATATCAGGCACCAATCTGGGCGACCACCGAAACCCATGCTGTCATCCCTGATTGCGACAGCGACAGGATTCTGGTCGAAGGCGACGAGTTCACTCTGGGTAAGCGTACATGGAAAGTCCTTGAAACCCCAGGGCACTGCCCCGGTCACATCTGCCTGTCAAGCGATGTTGGAGTCGTCTCCGGTGATCTGGCGGTCGTCGTTGGCACCATCCTCGTCCCTTCGGGAGAAGGGGATATGGACGACTATCTTTCCAGTCTGAAGCGAGTTCGCGATCTTGACCCACCGTTGCTTTTCCCTGGGCACGGGCCACTCTCACCCACTCCAAGACGGTTGTTAGATCGTTATCTCAAACACAGACAGGCTCGCCACGCGCGTGTATTAGAGGCAGTGCTTGGCGGAACCTCTAATCTACATGAAATCGCAAATCTCGCCTATGCTGACACCCCCGATGCTCACCCCATCCTCAAGGTTGACCAAACCATATCCCACCTCAAGTCCCACCAGAAAGCTGGTGACATACGAAGCGGGGAGGGTGGATGGCATCCTTCGACACGATGAATAGCGAACTTCTCTTTCGTATCTTCGTAGCAGGCTGATAATATGGATGCAATGACAGGTGGTGGACAGAAATTCGCACTCACACTACCTTGTACTAGAATCACCAGAGTACTCGCTATCATAGGCATCATCGTATTCATCGGCGGTATAGTCTACTCCATCGCTGTAGGTGACATGTCCGCGCTACTAATCTCCTGCTTCTCTCTCTTCTTGATTGGATTCTGCTGTCCTGATCCAGGGCAACAAATTGTCAAAAAAATGCGCGAGGGAATCGGTGGAGTAGCGGGGTGCACGATGCCGAAAGATATCG
>CAXFCF010000249.1:0-2418 GCA_964000875.1 uncultured Candidatus Poseidoniales archaeon | reverse complement strand
ATCATCCATCACGGTTACAACATGCAAGACGCAGTTATCATGAATCGAGCATCTGTTGAAAGGGCTCTAGGTCGCTCGATATTCGTAAGAACCTACAACGCTGAGAAGAAGAGGTTCCCAGGTGGCCAAGAGGAAGATATCGAGATTCCAGGTAGCGGCCAGGATGAGGTCAAGGGTCGCAAGGACAGCAAGGAATACGGTCATCTTGAATTCGACGGCCTTCCATATCCAGAGACCATGCTATCTGGAAGGCACGATGACGACCCAACCGTCTTGGTTGGAAAGACCAGTCCACCTCGATTCCTTGAGGAGGGTCATGGTGCTTTCATGATGGGCCAGTATAGGCAGGAGTCCAGCATGTATGTGCGTCACGGAGAGTCAGGTAATGTCGACCACATGTTTGTGACAGAGAGCCTCGATGCCGGACGTCTAGTTCGTATCACGCTCAGGCAACACAGGATTCCGGAGCATGGAGATAAGTTCTCCTCGCGACACGGACAGAAGGGTGTCATCGGCCGTTTGGTCGAATCAGAAGACATGCCATTCACTGTTGATGGTGTCGTCCCAGATCTACTAATCAACCCACACGCGATTCCAAGTCGAATGACAGTTGCTCACATTCTCGAGATGATTGGTGGTAAAGTCGGCGCAATGGAAGGCCGATTCATCGACGGCACAGCTTTCTCTGGTGAAAAGGAGTCATCTCTCCGAGAAGGGCTACTCAGGAGTGGCTTTGAGCATACAGGTAGAGAGAAGATGATCAACGGTGAGACAGGTGAAGAGTATCCATCGGATATCTTCGTTGGTTGCATCTTCTACCAGAAGTTACACCACATGGTAAGCAGCAAGATTCACTCCCGAAGTCGCGGTAGGGTGCAGATCCTAACTCGACAGCCGACCGAAGGCCGTGCCCGTCAGGGTGGTCTTAGATTTGGTGAGATGGAGCGTGACTGCTTGATTGCACACGGTGCTTCGATGGTAATCAAGGATCGATTACTCGACGAGTCGGACGGCGTCAAACTCGCTGTTTGCTCTGACAGCGGGCACATCGCCTTCTGGGACAACCGTAGGCGTTGCTATGTCAGTCCGGTTCATGGTGAGAGCGCAGAGGTTCATCTTGTCGAGACCTCGTACGCGTTCAAGTTGCTACTAGACGAGATGAAGTCACTCGGTGTTGCGATGCGACTCGAGTTGGAGGATAGGAGGTGATTGGGATGGCAAAGAGACTAGACGCATCTAAGATTCCAAAGAGGATATCGTCGATTAGGTTCAGCCTGATGTCGCCAAACGAGATTCGCCGCCTTAGTGCGGTCGAGGTCAAGACTGCTGACACCTACAAGGACGACGGTCACGCATTCCATCAGGGATTGATGGATCCACAAATGGGCGTTATTGAGCCCGGTATCCGCTGTGAGACTTGTGGTAACAAGCACGACGAGTGTCCGAGTCACTTCGGTCACATTCAGTTGGAACTACCAGTCATCCATGTCGGATTCACTAATCTGGTGAAGAACTGCTTGAAAGTCACTTGCAACAAGTGCCACCGCGTCCTCCTTCACGAAGCACCGGGGACTCATCCTCACGACCAAGAGAAGTCGGAGCAGGAGTACTATCGAGATCGTGTCAATGACATCTTGCAGAAGCATGGACCAGGTTCTCCTGAGTTCAAGAAAATCATCAAGGATATAGAGAGACTTTGCAGCAGCAAGAAGAGAATGGTGTGTCCTCATCCATCGTGTGCTAGCGAGCAGGGCAAGATAATTCTCGAGAAGCCAACCACCTTCAAGGAGAAGAAGGAGGATAAGAGTGAGCACAAGCTCAACGCCCGTGACATCAGGGAATGGCTAGAGGGAATACCATCCGACGACCTTATTTTCATCGGTATGGACAAGGAATGCAATCGACCAGAGTGGACGGTCATGCGAGTATTGCCAGTGCCGCCAATCACTGTACGACCTTCTATCACTCTTGAGAGCGGCGATAGATCGGAGGACGACCTAACCCACAAGTTGGTTGATGTGCTAAGAATTAACCAGAGGCTACGTGAGAATCGTGACCAAGGTGCACCTCAACTTATCGTCGAGGATCTTTGGGAACTGCTACAGTATCACATTACCACCTATTTCGACAACCAGACAAGCGGTATTCCTCCAGCTCGACATCGTTCTGGTCGTCCACTCAAGACGCTGACTCAGCGTTTGAAGGGTAAGGAAGGTAGGTTCAGGAGCAACCTTTCCGGAAAGCGTGTGAACTTCTGTGCAAGGTCCGTTATTTCGCCCGACCCATGCTTAGGTATCAACGAGGTCGGTGTCCCAGAGATGTCTGCTAAGGAGTTGACCGTGCCTATCAGAGTCACGCGCCGAAACCGAGAGCAACTTCGCCAGATGGTACTTCGTGGTCCTGATGTAAACCCCGGTG
>CAXFCF010000248.1:0-2432 GCA_964000875.1 uncultured Candidatus Poseidoniales archaeon | reverse complement strand
CACCTCCTGCACCACCCATGGACGCACCTCCTGCACCACCCATGGACGCACCTCCTGCACCACCCATGGACGCACCTCCCGCACCACCCATGGACGCACCTCCCGCACCACCTGGATTGGAAATGGAATCGGAAGAAGAATCAGACGATTTGTCTAGTGCAGCTGACCTACTCGGAGGACTTAGCATTGAAGACGGAGAAGATGCTAGCGATGAAACTGGAGACGATTTACTAGATTCCGCTGCGGCGAGTCTACTGGATGCACCTGAAGAAGAATCGGAGGGCGAATCCGAAGAGGATGCCTCATCGTCCGATTCTCTACTAGGAGCTGACTCACTTCTTGGAGTCGCCACCGAAGAAGAATCCGATGATTCAGAAGATTCGGAAGATGAAGAAGAAATGAGTGATGAAGAGGATGTAGAGGACGAAGAGGAAGTACACCACGCTGGTGCTCGAGTCCGTCCACTCCACGAAGTAGACGAGATACCTGGTGACAAACTTGAGGGAACTCTACATGAAGTCGAAACATCAACTCTGAGTGTTGAAGGTGATGTAATAGACCAAAATGTAGAGGGTGTTTTGACCATCAAGAACCCAAGTGAGAGGGATCGCCTATGGGACATCGACATATTCCTCAACGGTAGGAAGTCAACGGACATAGAATCGGGGCACATCCCTGTACAAGAACTGGATGCTGGAGACGATTCGTCGTTTGATTACTCCGTATCTGGCCCAAGGATGCTAGCACTCAGAGAAAGGATAGACACCAAACCGGAGAGAACCCAAGAGCGTAGTACATCCGCAGTCTGCTCGGACGAGATTCAAAACATCAACCTAGAGTTGGAAGTCGAAAACCTCGGCTCAGTAGACCTCAGTGAAATCGTTGTAACACGTGATATACCATCACAATTGACCATCGCCGATGGTGAGACTCACGAAGTTAGTAAGAACTCCCTTACATGGAATGTTGGTTCGCTATCACCTGGTGGGAAGAGAACCCTGCCACTGACCGCTGAACTACTAACAAAGAGCATTGATCAAGTCGATGCAGGAACAACCAGAGCAACCTACAACGCCCATGCCACACTCTCCGGAATGGAGATTGTCGAGTTGGACGCTTTCTGTAGAGGATTCTCTTACATGGATGTCGATGAAGATGAGAGACCAGACAACTGGCGCTGTCAGGCTGTTTTCGAAAACCGCTCTTCGTTTGCCGTTGATCTTGTCAGGTTACAGGTGAAGATGGCAGGTAGTGAAGAACTCTTGTTCGATATCAGTGATGTCGAGAAGGATGTCCACCCTGATGGACGTTGGGAGAGCGATGTGGCCATTGTTCCCTCAACTGATGAGCCCAACTTCAACCAAGAGCTTGGATTCACTGTCATTCCAAGAGTCAGCCACACGACAGAGGGTTCAATCGAACTTGAACAACACACAATTGAAGTTCTAGAGGCAGAAGTGTCTAAGGAATACTCAGCAGATGTTCTGCGAACCTACCGTGAAGCGACTGTTGAGACAACGATATCTGTGACCAATACAGGATCATCGACGATTAACCTGATGCGCTTGACTGATGACATACCTGGAATATTCAACAGCCCTGACCTAGAGCAGGTAAATTGCAGTATAGGGGACAAGGATTTGGTCCGAGAACAATTCAGAATAGAGGTTCGAGAAGGAGTCACCCTTGAAGATACACGCCTCAGCCCAGATGGCTCTGGACATACGATGTTGGTTACCATCGGCACGAAGGGTCCGATAGGACTTGAGCCGGGCGAGACCATGACTATGACATACCCGCTAATAGCCCCTGATCCAACGCCTGATAACGATCTAGTAGCAGGACCCATGAGAACTGATTTCTCTGCTGAGAGATACGGCCCAGTAGCAACCAGAGAACTCGAGGAAGACCCTACAATCAGAGTCATCCACAAGAGACGAAGGGTCAGTACTGGAAAGGAAGTATTCCCTGCTGGCGGTGCAGGACGCTACGAAGTCCTGATTATGTTCCATAACAGATCAGACTCCGCACTTCAAGATTTGACTATCCACGACATCGTACCACCTGCCTTTGAGATTAAAGGCTACAACATCCGGAGTGACTCCGGTGTACGAGAAGCCGAAATGGAGAAGGCTGACGATGATAATGGCATCAAGGTCTCATGGCACATACCAGTAATCGAGAAAGATGAGAGAATCGAGGTCATCTATGAATTAGTAGGTGACACTGGTGTCGAGTACAAAGTATCGGAAGCCCAGGAGTTCCATGGAGCTACCTTTGGCGACGAGCTGGATGTAGACCTACCACCTCCTGCCCCCGAGCCCGAAGCGGAAGAAGATATCGAGGAAGACGAGGGTACTGAAGAGGAAACCCAAGAGGAAGAATCCGAGGAAAACGAGGAATCCGAAGAGGAAGAAGAATCTGAAGAGGAA
>CAXFCF010000247.1:0-2444 GCA_964000875.1 uncultured Candidatus Poseidoniales archaeon | reverse complement strand
CTGCCGCTCTAGAGGCTAGAGGGGTCGACTCCACCCCAATATGGGCCGACGAGGCCGGTATCAGGATAACTACCCTCGATGGCTCTTCTTCAATCGATTTGACGTCAACCAAGGAATCTTTTGGACTTGCCAATGAGGGAGTTATGGTCTTGACCGGATGGTTCGGAGTGGAGGGCGACGAGGTCAAGTTGCTTTCCCGCGGTGGCTCGGATCTATCTGCGACATCGCTAGCTGCAGTACTAGACGCATCTTCGGTAACCATTTGGCGTGATGTACCCGGAGTCTTGGCTCTCGCACCTAAGTGGTCTATTCCTTCGAGGAATCTCTCCTACCTTTCTTACACAGAGGCTCAGGAACTAGCTCTTTTCAGTGAGCCAATGTTGCACCCAATGGCTGTCGAACCTCTTCGTCAGAGGGGGATTCCGCTCCATCTTAGGCCTCTCCACGACCCAGACTCACCGGGAAGTTGCATCGGCCCAAGCATAGGTACTGGGGAACCTGAGGTTAGAGCCGTTGGTTGTTTGCCGAGACTGGTGCCTCTTACATTCGGCCTTTCAGGTGCTGTCTCGGTGGCGAAGATAGTCTCGGCTGCGACCACACTTCTAGAGCGCTCAAGGGTGCGAGTCTGGTCATTGATGGCGAAACCAACAGAAGCTCGCTTCCTAATATCCGAGAGGCACGCTTCGCGTGCCGTCCGTATTCTATCCGAACATGAGTTCATTCCGACTCCAAAGCGAGGCGAGGCGATAGCGCTACTCTGCTTGGTTGGTGAGTCGATTGGCGTCGAACCATCGGTGGCAGAACGTATCGACTTACTTCAAGAGGAGACAGGGATTGTGTTGACCCCGCTCGACGAAGGGCGACGTAACCACGCTCTACACTTCACAGTGCCAGCTGCTGAGACCCATAGGGCTCTAACTGCGCTTGCTAAGGATTGGGACTTGCTGAGTGCTTGAGGCTCACTCTTCGCTGCCACCGCTCTCGCGAATCTTCTGTATACGGCCGGGGATATCTGCGGCGAACACGGCTCCGACAATCATGAAGACGATCATTGTCCCCAGAGCAACTCCGTAGACGCTCTCTAACTCTACACTCTCAGACAACCTAAGAGCCGTAATCTCGGAGAATATCGAGACGACTCCCGCTATGACATTCTTGAACAGGAGAGTGATTGTCGCCACCACTGCTGCGATTAACGGGGTCACGACGAGACTGATGTGGTACTTGTTGAGCACCTTCTTGACATTCATGACATAGACCTCGCCAGTCCTGATGCTGGTGTCCAGCATGGAGAAGCGAACGACTCCATTGGTCAACTCAATGTACATGACCAATAGTACTGCGTAGGCAACGAGCATAATCTTCTGAATTAAGTCGTCATCGAAGCTAAGCCATTCGAATGAGACCTTGCTGGCTGCAAATCGTAGTGATACGATGATGAAAAGTACATATGAAATCATCAGGAATCTGCTATCTCGGGTGAATATGCCCCAAAAACCGGTGCCAATTGCACCTAGGACGATTAGGATGTGGAGGGCGAGTCCTAGCACTTCAATACCCAGTGCTTCGCCGAGCCAGAACCAAGCGGTACCAGGGGCAGGCGTTACGATGTAGGTCAGTACAGCAAGAAGTACCATGACTCCGCCAGCCATCATTTGAAGGGTCTGCACCATCTTGTCTGCTGGAAGGAACTTCATCTTAGGAACCAGTGGGCCGCCGAATAGGCTCTCAATGAAAGAGGGGACATGCACTTCGGGAATCGCGTCCTTGGGTATGTCCGTACCTTGGCTAACCTTAGCAGCCAACTTCTTCCTGCTTGGTGCAGACGAACGAATCGTCTTCCCGTCATACAGATGTGCGGTGTCTCCGGACTGTCCTCCTTGAACCATCTCAAATCACCTCAGAATCCTCTGGCTCCCGCCAGTGCAGTGGCGAGCAACATGTCTGGTTCCCAGTCCATGACGAATGCTCCAAGACCTCGCAACTCGCTGACAAGTATGTCTCGCTCGGTTTTGAGAACTTCGTAACCTGTCCTATCAAGTCGTCGTGCGTCGAACTCAAATTCAAGGCTCGATGGTGATAGGATGGTGACATCGAAGTCGCGGGCGCGGAAATCTCGAACTGCGTTGACCATGGTGGGATCGTCCTCCAGTGGGGAGAGAATTATGATGGGGCTTCCCTTGTTGATGTGAGGTAGGATTCTGTTAGTTACGACCTGTAGAGGAGTGTTGCCCCTTGCCATTGCTCCTGCCAATTTTGTTAGTATGACATAGAGTTGTTTCTTTCCGGTGTCTCTGTCAACCGATACGATTTCATCACCGTAGGTAACCAAGCCGACTGAGTCTCTTCGGGATAGGAAGAAGGATGCCAGTGAGGCAGCTGCCCTCGTACCATAGACAAGTGAGTTCCTGCTCACAGGGCCGGTCTCCGCGACCGCTCTGCAA
>CAXFCF010000246.1:0-2459 GCA_964000875.1 uncultured Candidatus Poseidoniales archaeon | reverse complement strand
TGGGAGCCTGGGGAGTACATCTTCCTAAGTGAAGGCACCGCAGAGATCTGCAGCAGCACTGGATGTGCTGTTGACATCTCCGTAACCCACGCTGGCAACACTGTTGCTGGTGACGGCGCTGTTGTCGTCAACTGAACGCTAAACAGCTGTTCTAAGGAAAACGCAAAGTAATGCAAACACGGCCCTCGTCGGGCTCCTTCGGGAGTTCGACGGGGGCCAACTTTCGTTTCAGAATCTCTCTGAAAATATTACTTCCTGTTCCGGTCAAACTTGACGACCGATCTTCGAACTTCATCGAGTGGAAACCATACGTTAGACCTTTGGCGAGTAATCATCCTAACATGACTCCAGAGTAGAACCCATGCAGAGTGAAGGAACGAGATACCTCCCGTGCTTTGCAAGAAAGGTTCTCGACGCTTGAACAACGCAGGTACGAGGATACTGACAGCAATGGCTGGATTCAGCAGGGTAAGAGTATCCAACTTCCCTTCACTGACTCCGAAAACCGTGGCGGCAACTCCACAACCGATTGATGCGAGTAGAGCCACTGGCATCTTGACATGAGCGTAATAGAAGATGCTGAATCTCTTGGACAGGCCTCTTACTAACAATAGGTCAAGATTGCGCCAAGCAAGGCGAGTCAATCCCTGAGCACGCCTGCTACGTTGACGGTGTATGCCCTTCGAAGTAGTGGGTACCGCCTCAAAGAACCTGAGTTCTGGATCGTGGATTGCCCGTAGTCCTGAACGTGCAGCAAGTATTGCGAGTTGAGAGTCGTCGGCATTGGAATCAGAATCTATGCCCTGTTCTATTATGCTGCGACGGTAGCCTGCCAGTGAGCCTTCGAATATCAGGGTCGAACCTGTGGTACTCTCTGCTTCACGAGCACGATTGTAGAACCTCCTGTAGAAGCCTGTGTCGCTATGCAGCCGTCCATCGTTATCCAGAGCCATCTGACGACCACACACCGCTCCTATACTGTCATTCAAAAACCAACGACCAATCCTCTGGAGACCACCCGTATCCATTCTTGAATCCGCGTCAGTGATGACTACAACTTCGCCATCTGATTCCTTTACGCCGAGGTTGACCCCTGCTGACTTACCAGCTCCTGGCTCAGATATGAGTACCCTGAGTATACTCGCTTCCTCTGGATGAGACGACTTCCATTTCTCGACTATGTCGAGAGTGTCATCAGATGAACCCGTGTCGATTACCATCACCGTCATACGATCCCTCGGATATTCCTGAACAAACAGGTCGTCTAACTTCCCAGCAATGACAAGGCTCTCGTCGCGGACACATATCAGAATAGAGAGTATAGGAAGATCAGAATCACCCTGCGGTGGGCAGGTTGGGAAATCTTGGGTAGCGAGAACCCTCCTGTTATACAGATCGCTGAACACCAAGGGAACGGTAGATGCAGCAGCAAACGCCGCCTCGCATACCAATAGTGCTTCTTGGGGTCCCATCAGGTTCCCTCCAGTATGCCATCATACAACGAAGCCCACTTCCTTCCAAGTTCCTCTGGAGTCTGTTCTTTGATGGCTTCATGACATTGTGACGACATGTGCCTCCAACCCACTTCATCTGTAACTGCAGCCTCTATGGCGTCCATCCAGGTCTGCACTTGTAAATCATCAACAATGATACCCGCATCACCCAGAATACCATCACAGGAAGCACTGGCAAGAACTGGTAGTCCGCACGAGAGTGCCTCCATCACTGCTACCGGCATGCCCTCGTAGTTTGAGGGAACTAGAAGGAACCCTGAATTGTTCAGCAACTCTTCCTTCTCCTCACCCGACAACCATCCTCTAGCATGGACACCATCGGATTCTGAAACTTCACGCATCCACTTGTGATCTGGAGTCACTCCAGAAAGGTGGAGTTCCAAGCTGAGGCCTCTCTCAGAGTTGAGTCGTGATACCGCTTCGATAGCAATCCTGTGACCCTTGATGACCGAGGGACGGGCTAGAAGCACCAACCTTCCAGGGGTTCTTGAATCAACATCAACCGTCGTAGGGCTCGGGGCTGGAGACCCGATTACAGCAGCATCTGAAATACCGATCTCCCGCTTGTGACGTGGTGTGAGTACCACCAACGATACTAGTTCATGTCGAACGAGAAGTTGGAACTCACGTGCGGCTGCAGATTTGTTTCGGAGGAAGTGATGGAAATTACCCGCATGTACTTGCAGAACCACCGGAACCTTCGCCTTAATCGCCATTCGAACGGCTCTCGATTTCCTCCACCACGAGTATCGAGTAGCGGTGTGGATGTGAACCAAGTCTGGTGGAGAAGTAGCAAGGATATGCTTCAGTTCACGCCTAGCGCTCCTCCAACTAGCAAGCTTCGCCCATACCGAACCGTCGACATGAGTGTTCACGCCCTCGGTCTTCCATCCGGGTGGAGGACTTGCCAAGTGGTGCTGTATGGTTGCCTGCATACCACCGCGA
>CAXFCF010000245.1:0-2460 GCA_964000875.1 uncultured Candidatus Poseidoniales archaeon | reverse complement strand
GTCCAGATGATGGTAGCAACCAACAGCACGAATGCCGCTACGGAACGATCCTCTGCCATGTAGAGCGAGATGCCGTGTAGGGCGATAGTAAGGCTAGCAAGAATGATACTGAACTCTGTCGTGCCTCCTGTCAACCAACCTGAACCAGTCTCCCCTATATCGACAAGTGATTTCTCAGAGAGTTCAATTCCTTCCTCGTTGGGTGGTTGAGCGAGTCCAAATGGGTAGCCAAGGTACTGCCTCCAAGGTAGAACGAGAAGAAGGATAGCCAGAAGCAACCAGACGCCAGAGAGAAGGAGCAGGTAGCGCGCCAACCTTTGGACATTGATATCGGCAATTACACCCTCGTCAGCAAAGAAGAAAGCACCAGTATCCACGGCTAAGGTGATGACTATGGCAAACCACCAGGTCCAGACGACCATTTCTCGTCGCGCTTCTCGATCCTTTTGTCGGTAATCCAACATTGACTTATGGATATCATCGTGCTTCACCATGCCCCGCTCGATTGCGTCGCCCTTAC
The DNA here is from genome assembly GCA_964000875.1 of uncultured Candidatus Poseidoniales archaeon. GTDB lineage: Archaea > Thermoplasmatota > Poseidoniia > Poseidoniales > Thalassarchaeaceae > MGIIb-Q1. The sequence continues at coordinate 1,940 of CAXFCF010000245.1, read as the reverse complement.
CGCTGACGCCCTCTCTCGCTAATTTCCAGGAAAGTGGACAGTACTTGTGCCGTTCCAAGTCACTGGCTGATACGGGTAGCGGGATTCCCTCAACATCACGCCAATATCCGTCGTCGCCCTTAGTGGCTCCTTCGAAACGCGAACTTGACTTCAAGTCCGGAGCTTCGCTTGCGCCCATACCTCAAACCGAAGGCAGTATTACCAAGAGTGTTGTGCTGAATCGAGCGTCCTCAGAAGGAGGATTCCCAATCTTCTAGCTTCTGAACATGACTCCAAGTGGCATCGTCCATTTCACCACGCCCTTTGAGAACTTCACGAGATAGAAGCCAGTAGATCATAGCTAGACTACGTCGTCCCTTGTTGTTGGCAGGTATGCAGAAGTCGACATTGCGGAGATTATTGTTGGTGTCACAGATACCGATGACTGGCATGCCAGATTTGACAGCCTCTGAAAGTGCCTGAGAATCAGCTTGAGGGTCGGTCACAAAGATGACTCGTGGCTCAATGTAGGTGCGTAGTTGAGGGTTAGTCAGTGTACCAGGGATGAAGCGGCCAACGATGTGGCGAGCCCCAATCGCTTGTGCAAACCTACGGGCAGGGCGCTGACCGTATTGCCTAGCGCTCACTACTAGAATATCCTGAGGCTCATACTGCTGAATCATGTTAGCAGCCAGACGAACCCTATCGTCGGTCTTACGGACATCAATCAGGTGTAGAGTGGGGCCATCGGTTAGGATGTCTTTGATGAAGGGACGCATGTGCTTCGTCTTATGCTGGGTACCTATGTGGACCGCATTCGCTTCATACTCCTCGAAGGGTAGCAGTGGAGCGCTTTGTTCTGCCATTCGGCTCGGCGACCCGCCAACCATTCATAACCGCTTCTGTCAGCCTTTTGACTCATGTTTTCTCCCGAATCCCTCAAGTGTAGGTCATCGAGGGCTAGGTGATGGCAGTCGAGGTGGATGAGGTACCACTGTTCCTCGCTCCGATGGCGGGGGTCACCGACCTCGCTTTTCGATTGCTCGCAAAGGAGTGCGGTGCAGACTTCACAATAACCGAATTCACCGCGGCAGCGGCTCTCACCAGACTTGATGCGAAGAGTTGGCATAAGGTCGAGAGCGACCCCCGTGAGAGGCCATTCATACCACAGATATTCGGCGGCAATGTCGATGACATGGTTCGATCGACGGAGTTGCTTCAGGAAACTGCCGATATCATAGATCTCAACTTCGGATGCCCCGCTCCGAAGGTGACGCGACACTGTGCCGGTGCTGCGTTGATGGGGAAGCCGGACGATTTGGTCAACATGGTTTCCAAATGTGTTGAGGCATCCAGCGTTCCAGTGACGGTCAAGATGCGTCAAGGTACAGGCACAGGTCCTGACACCGTGATCGAGGTTTCGAAAAGACTCGAGGATGTTGGAGCAACCCGCCTCTGTGTACACGGGCGCACCTTACGGCAGCGGTATTCTGGCACGGCTGACTGGGAAACAATTCGCAAGGTTGTCGACGCTGTCGAAGTGCCAGTAATCGCTAATGGCGATATTATCGATGCTTCATCGGCGCGCGCATGTCTAGAAGCGACCGGAGCGGATGGTCTGATGATTGGTCGTGCAGCCATAGGAAGGCCGGAGGTATTTGCAAGAATTAAGCAAGATCTCGGCTGGTACGATGGCGAATTACCTTGGAGCGATACATGCGTATCATCGCGTTCTTGGGCGTGGAATAGGTACATTCACCTAGATGATGAGGTGAACCCTGGCAACCCTAGCCGCAACCGTGTCAAGCACGCGTTCTCCTTCACGAAGGGTCTACCAGGTGGTAAGGCGTTCAGAAGTGACCTTCACTCTGATCGCTCGCCAGCAAGGATGGCAAGACTCGTAGGAGAGTTCCTAGAACAAGTCGATTCCCAAGTACCACTTGCTTAGGATTCGCTACCAT
>CAXFCF010000244.1:0-2478 GCA_964000875.1 uncultured Candidatus Poseidoniales archaeon | reverse complement strand
CGATAGACCAAGTCTCGCCGGTTGGGAATGAGAGGTTCAACTCCTCTGTGAAAGAGGAATGGCTCGATACATTAACCGTGAAATCTACAATATCACCAGGGCGCATAGTGTCATGTGATTCAAGTGAGTGAGAGAAGGATAGTTCACGATGCTCGTTTACTACAAGTGTTACTCCTTCTGTCTCTATTTGCGGCTCTCCAGCGTTATCTAAGCCACCTTCCATAGTGATGGTGAATTCAATTTGGGTTCCCACAGGCATGTCCTTGGAGATTGTAATCAACCAATCGAGAGTCAGGTTCTGTTGTGGTGGCAGGGGGCAGTCCAACCACTCGCCCAAGTATGCAGTCTGACCGCCTTTGATTATGCTAGAGGTAAGCCCAGGTACTATTGTGTCACTTTCTATTTTGATCCTGACATTTGGATCGAAAGCGTTGCCATCGTTTAGTAGTACAATTCTTTGCCCTATGATTGAGTCAGTTCTTACATACATGTCCTCTATATCTGCATCTAGTACTGGTTTTGTAACTCTCTCAGTGCGGGTGAACATAGTTACTGTATTGTCTAATGGATTCGAGTCTGATGCTTCAAAAGGTATTGCCATTATGGTCATCTCTACCTCCATGTTAGCATCTTCTCCACCCGGTGGAATTACAATCAGGTTGAAGTTTCTAATGTGGTTAGCCTCGTATGTGGGCGTCAGTGAGATGGGTCCCTCTAGTCGCGCTCCGTCCAACTCCACATACCAATCCCAATAATCGGGTATTCCGGAGACTTGTATGACTGCGTTATCTGGACCGTTGCCAGAGTTCTCAACCTTCATGGAGATTATATTTTCAGCTCCAGGGGATACAGTAGTAGGAGATTCGACTAGTGTGATGTTCAGATCATGTACCATCTGCACCCTAATTCCAGAGAATGGTGTAGCACTTCCATAATCTCCTGAAACACTGCTAATGATAGTTGGTTCGAGTAGTGGTGCGGGATCACCTGCTTGTGCTGATGATGGGGCAGTAAGTGTCACTTGGAAAATCCCTGAATCTCCCCCCCTGACTACTAGAACATTAGAGGGGGGGAGACTTAGATTCCAACCTCTAAGATTAGTGGTATCGAACGATATCTCAAACAGGTCTTGGGATGATGCGTTGTTCCATACGGTGAAAGGGACAGTCACAGATTCACCGGGTTTGACGATTAGTGAATCCTCAATCATAGAATCAGATTCGACGGCTATAGCTGCGTCGCTCACCATTGAAGCAGTGAGGTTGAGGCGTATCGTTCTCACCATCGTCGAGTCTGCTACGCTAGTCGCTGTCAAATCAATCGAAGCAGTCCTACCAGGTGTTTCTCCAGCGGGTATTTCAGCCTGGATTAGGATGGAACTAGAGTCACGCGCAGGAATTGAGACTGTTGGTTGTTGATTGAAAGATATGTCGAAAGTCCAATCATTCCATTGCACGATTTGTGTAGCAGATAGTGCAAGGGTGTCTGCTACATCACCTACATTGGTGAGGTTCACACTGAACTCACATGAGTTACCAGGTAGGCAGTAGAATCTCGAAGGTATGTCTCCGCTCCATTCAGATTCATAATCAGGGTCTACAATCGTAGTCAACCCAATAGAATCGGAACTGGAAGCTTGCTGGGTCGACTGTACCTTGACTGTTGCTGATTGTGATCCTATCGAAGCATTTGGCCCCGGACTGATTTGAACCTTGAAAGAAAGTGTTTCACCGGCGGGGACTTGGAGATCCATGCTAGGGAGGATGGTCGATCCAGACATGTGTACGAATCTGTGATCCCAATCGCTAGGAAGCCCGGTAACTATTGGTCTATAGGTATCAGTAAGATTCCCTTGGTTGTTGATAGTTACTATGTGGTCTGCCCAATGACCCCTCCTAGCGTGAGCATCGACACCCTTGCTGATTGAGGTAGAGTATTCAGATGGCCAAGCCACTTCATCATAGATGAAAACGAAGTCCTCAAACCAGTATCCTTGACCATTATCAGACATGTCTGAAATGAATCTCATCCTGAATTGAGTCTGACTACTTAGCACTGATTGAGGGACATTGAAACCAGGGGTTGCCTCGGTGCTGCCAGGTCTGTTGGCTGAGTTTGTGATTAGCCAGTTCACGCCGTCTGTTAAGTCAGCATCCACTACACCATCGAACGAGAATCCGTTGTTCACAGTGTTGACCCACTGCGAGCCATCACGGTACTCTATCCTAATTCCATCACCCGAGCCACCTGAGCCAGTGTAGAAGAATCCGAGCTTCGGGTAAACGGTAGGATTTGAGTGGGCGTTTGAGAAGTCTAACACGGGGCTTGTTAAACTACGATCCCAGTTTGAGCCGTGCGAACTGGAAATTCCACCTGAACCGATGTTGAACGAAGATCCGGAGACCACAATGTCAGTATCGAGATTCCAATTAGGTCCAAATGACCACTGTCCTTGTTGATCACATGTGTCATACATTT
>CAXFCF010000243.1:0-2484 GCA_964000875.1 uncultured Candidatus Poseidoniales archaeon | reverse complement strand
CATTTAGATCATTCCACCAAACACCTAGATCCAACACTAAGTGAAGGCCACTCTCCTCCCAGGTTAGCTGTCCCTCATGAATTATGACTCCAGCATCGAACTCGCCTGAAAGGATACGAGGTATGATTTCGTCAAAGGGGACAACCTGGAAGTCGACATCACCCATTGCAAGAACCAATGAAAGATAGGCAGAGGTTTTGACCCCTGGTATGGCTATTGTCCTCTCCCTGGCTTGCTCTATAGTCAATGGTTCAAGTGATACAAGCATTGGTCCATATCCCTCTCCCATACTCGCACCACAATTCATCAGAGTGTATTTGTCGGAAATTTCAGGAAAGGCGTGAATTGATACAGCGCTGACCTCATATTCTCCATTCATCGCCTTCTCATTCAGAGTTTCTATATCCAACAAAACATGTTCGAATGTGTACCCGGGTGTCTCAAATTGTCCTGTTGTCAGAGCATGAAACATGAAGGCATCATCTGGATCGGGGGAATGCCCAATTCTGATGTGTCTAGTGCCATCCATAGTCACCCGTCCTTCATACCACTCTTGGAGGTTGTGCAACTACCACTTCAACCAAGGTTAGTCACACGAAAGAAAGACAAGTCCCCTATGGCTCCGAGGAGTTGACGGTGATACAATGGTAGATGCTACTCGTCTGTGTATCCATGATGGTGAACTTGGCCCAGTATGTGACTTCTGTGGAGAAAGAATGACATTCGGTCAATCGATGACCGTCGACGAGAACTACGCCTGCCCCTCCTGTTATGAGAAACAAACAGAAGTGACATCTGCAACCGAAGGAAAAGAGGTCTCTGGCCTATCAATGGATTGAGCGGGGAGTTCAATAGCCCCCATCCTACGGGTGGTTGTACTATGGTCGAAGCGAGTTGGGCTGTCGCAGCGCACAGGTTCCAGACTTGGTATTCCCAATGTCTCTCTGGTGACCTGTGGTACCCGCCTAGGCTCAATCGTAGGGAGTTAATGTTTCAAACTTGGGCAGGTAACAGGTATGACCGACACATAGGCGTATCCAACCAGATTCACGCGCATGGATTGTTCACTAGACTAGCGCCGAAGAGTGCTTTCTATTCCACTGCCTACTATGATGATCCTACCGCTAGGAAGATGGCCGACAAAGGGTGGCGGGGCGCAGATTTGGTCTTCGACTTAGATGGAGATCACTTGGCTCATGTTGATCCATTCGATTTCCCAGACATGATGGACATAATCCAAGAGCAGGCATTCTCACTCTGGAATGATTTCCTTGAGCCTGAATTCGGGTTCACAGAACAACACCTGCACATCACATTTTCAGGACATCGAGGATTCCACTTACATTACCGTCAACCCGATCTTTTGCAGTTGGATAGTCATGCTAGAAGGGAATTAGTCAACTACATCCGAGGTCTTGGAGTAGAGATGAATCTCACTACCAAGGGTGATGCCCTTGGTTGGCACAGGAGGCTATCCAATGGGTCATCCGAGATGGTGAATAAACTGCGTATCATTGATGCAGGCGGAGATGAAGGGCGTGCGATGCTTAAACAGCTCAAAGCCGTTTTCGAAGAGAGGAAAAAGGCTCCAGCTTGCAAGGTGTCCTCCCTAGGTGTCGAGAAAATCAAGGCTATGGCTGAGTTCGTATCACAAGGGACACGAGGAGACAAAATCGCATCAGGAATATACGGGGCGCTATCAAACAAGTACCAAGCGCCATTCATTGAACTAGTCCGCGGTGATACCTCTGTCATTCTTGGAAGCGCAGGAGAGACCGATGAGGCAGTGACTGTCGACACTAAGCGGCAGATAAGATGGCCAAATAGCCTGAACGGAAAGAGTGGTATGCAAGTCACTACCTTTGGCTTAGAACGACTTGACCCTAGCGGATCTAACAGGTATGATGCATTGGTTGAGGCATTACCTAAGTTTGAACCATCCAACAGGAGGCTTGAGGTGTGTGTAGATAGGTGTGTCATCAAAGTCGGAGAAGAGTGTTTAGAGTTGGCAATGGGTGATGTTATCGATGCCGATGTGAACACCGATACTTTCCTCTCACTGAAAGGCTGGGCTACACCAATCTGAGTCGGTTTGCACAATTGTCGACTCATTCACCCTAAGCCAATCTTAAAGACGACTTCGTCGTCACCACTATTCGTTAGGGTGGTATTGATGGGGCTCCGCAAGAAGAAGGACAAACTTCCACCACCCCCATTGGGACTGCCGTTACCGCCACCCCCTGGTGGTGCTGCACTACCACCTCCTCCAGCTCCAACGCCACCCCCTCCAGCTCCAACGCCACCTACCGAACCACTTCCAATGCCTCCCGTTCCGGAATCTGAACCTGAATCAGTAGAGGTTGAAGAAATCGTTACTGAAGTGGATGAAATCGAAGTAGTCGAAGAGGTCGAAACTGAATCCGAAGTTGACGACGAAAAGAACTACTCGGAACTCTGGAAAAATCGAACCGAAAAGAGCCTACA
>CAXFCF010000242.1:0-2497 GCA_964000875.1 uncultured Candidatus Poseidoniales archaeon | reverse complement strand
CCTCCAAGGCGTCCCGCCGACCTGCTGCCCCTTTATGAGCGAATCGGCTTGTTCCACATAGTGGAATGATGAGCCTCAATCGAACTTCTGGAATCCAAACCTGCTGCCAGCATTCTTCTCCCGTGCCAGCCCAAGCGCCTGTTCAAGTCGATCTGCGCTCATCTTCTCCTCAGTGAATCTGTCTCTTGCAACACCGGTTATGATTGCCATGACTTTGATTGTGTCACCGAACCCTGGATCCTGCCTCGCACCCCAGATAACATTAGCATCAGAGGCTATCCGATTGGTCATCAACTCGACCACTTGACTTGCCTGTTCGAGAGTCATGTACGGACCACCTGTAACATGGATTAGTGCACCTGTAGCCCCATCTACATCAATGTCGAGCAATGGGTGATTCAGCGCTTCGTGAACTACCTCCTCTGGGCCACGATCGCTCTCACCATAGAGCATCATCGTGACACCACCGTTCTCCATGATGGAACGGACATCTGCGAAGTCGAGGTTAATCAGGCTCGGTAATGTGATGGTCTCAACGATTCCCTTGACAATCTCGGCAATTAGTTGATCCATGATGCTGAAAGCCTCGTCTAACGGTAAGTTAGGAACATAGTGCAGCAACCTGTTGTTGTCGAGAACAAGAATCGCATCGCAGGTATTGCGAAGGGTTTCGAGACCCTCCAATGCGCGCTCCATCCTCTGGCGACGTTCTACATGAAACGGTGTAGTGACAATGGCTACTACGAGAGCACCCGCTCGTTTCGCCTCGTCGGCTACAACTGGAGCTATGCCTGTGCCTGTGCCACCGCCGAGACCTGCGGTGATGAACACCAAATCTGCGTTGTGAACTATCTTGGAAATGACATCGCGACCTGCCTCAGCGCACTTGCGACCCATCGACGGGTCGCCACCGGCTCCGAGGCCGCGGGTGATGTGACGACCTACCAGCAACTTCTGCATCGCTCGAGTATGGTCGAGATGTTGTTTGTCAGTGTTAATCGCTACCGTGACTGCACCTTCAACTCCAAGATGTGTGATTCTATTCATCGTGTTGTTTCCACTACCACCGCAACCACAGATCATCAGGCGCGGATTCGGAACCCCGAACTCACCCAACTGTTCACCTAATAATGTGGTCACTGGAGCAGTGTCGACATCCTTCCTGATTTCATTGACAATCCCGCCATAGTCGGCTTCGCCGCCAACACCTCGTCCCCCATCCATGGACGTCATTGTTTTCACTACCTACGAGTTCTCTTTCGCTTCTTCAAAGGTATAAACGGTTGTCGGTCACATCTCTATCGCGCGTGGCGATTCCGACACCCATTTCTCAAGCGAGGAGCATGGGTATCGAAGGCGGGTAGACATGGTGTTGATGTCTGGAAATCGTCAAATGAGAGATGCCGTACGGAAGCGTGCCGCGCTTAACTCAGCTGGCTAGAGTGCCTGACTGTAGACTGGTTCAACAGAGGTTGTATTGGCAGCCATCAGGATGTCCCCGGTTCAAGTCCGGGAGCGCGGACCTAACTGTATGTGTAGAGAGTTCTTTACATCGAATTGATTAGCCGGCTACGATTCCGTCGTAGCAAGGAGGAATTACATTGGATCTATGGTCTGGAATCGTCGCTCTGAGCCTAGGTCTGGGTCTTTCCGCTGCGTGTGGGTTCCGTGTGTTCATCCCCCCCCTCGCTATGGGAATAGGTTCTCGAGCCGGCCTAATGGAGCTAGGTGAATCGTTCTCTTGGATGTCTGAGACCTGGGTCATGGCGGTCTTTTCCATTGCCACGCTGCTTGAGATCGGTGCCTACTACATACCTTGGCTCGACAATCTGCTCGACACCATCACGACGCCATCCGCCGTCATTGCCGGTATTATCGTCACATCTGCTAGCCTTGACGGAATGGATCCTACCCTGCAATGGATACTGGCCATCGTAGCCGGTGGCGGTACCTCTGGAATCATCCAACTGGGAACAGTAGGCACTCGAGCGCTGTCGACGGCTACAACTGGTGGCCTCGGCAATCCGGTGGTCAGCACCTTTGAGGCAGGGGCATGCGTAATCTGTACAATCCTAGCCTTACTGTTACCAGTACTCGCTGCCATCGGAGTCATCGGCCTCCTACTGTTCTCAATCAACATGATTGTGAAGCGAAAATCAAGCAAGGGCAATGTTGGAGGCAACGCCGGAATGCCGCCACCAATATCGATCTCTTGACCCGTTGAAACTCCGGAAACAAGCTTGTTGCAGCCAACGCTATCAAGCAAAATGGTGAAATGAGACGGGCTACACCTGTTTCATGATGGGAGAGAACCGCGCCCTATGTGCGACGCTTCTTGCGGCGCTGTTCCTGCTCGCCCTGCCAGCCGGATCCGCCCATGGTGGTGATGTATCTGCAATGCAGCAGCAGACCAACGAACAACCGAGTCATGAGAACAACACCTTCCATCTCTGGGGACGCAATACAGGAACACCTTGCTGGGGTCACTTCAACGACA
>CAXFCF010000241.1:0-2501 GCA_964000875.1 uncultured Candidatus Poseidoniales archaeon | reverse complement strand
AGTGAATCTCTGCCCATCACGATCCTGCCAGCCGAATTGAGAGGCGAAAGCCCCGAGGGTGAGTTCAGGGCTGTAGGTAAGCCCCAATCGATTACGACTGACATCGTTCAGTAGGACGATTTGACCGGAGTTGTCGACTACAACAACACCTGCATTCAGACTGGCCAATATGTTGGAAAGTTGCTCGCCGCGGTGATGCAACGCCTCCAAGAGTTGCTCTTGGTCAACACCTCCATCAGACTGCATCTGAACTCGACGAGAACGCCTCCCACACTTCATCCCATTGCAGGATAGAGTCTTTTGGAAGCGTGAGTCGAAAGGCCAACGACATGGGCGAGGCTTGAATATGTAGGAGTTTATCAGACACACCCGGAGGGTGACCCATGGAAAGAACAGCGCCGCGGCTAGGCAACAGCGCAGCCCTTGTCTCAGCCTCTCAGTTCCTCGCCATCATCCTCAACGGATTGTTGGGATGGTTTCCTGCCGGTATACTCGGGACAGGGGACAGAGGGCAGAAGTTCCATCTCTACCAATACATCAGGCAGAAAATCGGTGTCCCATACAAGGAGAACGGATTCTGGTCTGATGCTGGAACCCTTACAGGCCAAGAATATGCGATGATTGTGGTCATGGCCATCTCGCTTGGAGTCGCCATCTACGGGCTACGACCTAGGCCATTGATTGTCGGTCCGAGCAAAACCTCAGCCGAGCAGCAACGAGAGGAATTGGAGGTCGGTGGCGTAGGATTGGCTCGTCCTTCTGGACTCAGTGTTGTCAACCCAACAACAGCCGCCATCGTATCCAGCGTAGTCGAGGAAAACGACACTCCTGCTGATGCAGTCATCTCGGCAGCTCTCGGTGAGATGACTGCCGTCGCCGTAGAGATGGGTGTTGACGAAGAACTCGTCAAGGGCACCATCATTCAACCAGATGCTGATGAAACCACACACGACAGCCGATTCACTACCAGTGTCAGCGATGAAGACGATATTGTAGACCTGACTGGGACAACCGAGGAAACTTCTGAAGAATCAAACGAATCGACTGATGTTGACAGTGGATGGTTGGATGACGACGATTGGTTACCTGACAACAAGGCAATGGAACCAACGATTCCAGAAACTCCTGCCAAGGCAATCGTTGCCAAGGCTGCCACCTGGGACGACGAGAAGCGCCTTCCATCCCTACCTTCGATTCCAGGAAAGACCGAAGCTGTAGTTCAGAACGATCCAGAACCCGTTCAAAGAGAGGTTAAACCTGTGGTCCCACCGACAAAACCCGCACGAAGGGAAGAGGTGCAAATGGATGATTTCATCCCTGTTGCCACGCCTGCTCCAACTCCTCCAAACGCAACTGAAGCCCATGTTGGTTCGATGCCTATCAAACCCTCTGGATTGCCTAAGATGGCGGAGTGGGATCTTGAGAAGAAGGCATGGACATTGTTCGGCAGGCCAATCGAGTTCTCAGAGGCTCCACCAGCACCTGCACCTACACCTACACCAGTTCCTGCTCCTGCGCCTGCCCCCGCAGCCGTGACTAATTCCCCGCCCACACTGCCCAAGGTCAACAGAACTGGCCTCCCCAACCTACCAGAAATCCCCTCTATCAGCAGGAGTTGAAGGAAATCGCCAAACTGATGGTAGTAACCTGACTCGGTGATTCGAATGACAGACACCCTAGAACCCTTGGCCAACGACCTTGAACGGATGTTGGAAAGCGATGCTGGGATTGCTCTGGTAGATTTAGGTGAGTTCGTACGTTCAAGAATCAAAACTTGGGCGACACTATTCCTAGTGGGCATGTTTCTAGGTTACCCACTCGCTGGAGAGATTCTGACCATGCTTGTCGGAATGGATGAATTGCTACCTCCTGAAGTATCGATAGTTGTGCTACAACCATTGGAAGTAGTCCTGCTACAACTGAGGATAGCAGCCCATCTGGCGACCGCTCTAGTAGTCATCTTGGCAGTCATCGATATTACCAGACTCGGTTCAAAGAACGAGGAATTGAGGTCGAAGATATCTGGTCTCAAATGGTCTAACCTCTCCTCATTAGCCGCAATTTTACAGACCACAGTATGCTCAATTGGACTAGGTGTCGCAGGTGTCTTCTATGTGTTCGAGATACTTTTGCCGCTATTGTTGGAGTACCTCCAGGCTGATGCTGCTTCCATTGGAGCAACGACTACTTGGCAACTATCGGCATGGATCGGTTTCATCGGTGGGCTGACTCTTGGAGCGGTAGTTGGTTTCCAGGTACCCCTTGTGACCCTAATAGCTCTTAGAGCCGGACTAGTGGAAAAACAAATCTTGCGACAATACCGCCGACATCTCTGGTTCACCGCTTTCTGCTGCGGAGCCCTGTTGAGCCCTCCCGATCCACTGTCGATGTTCCTAGTTGCAGCGCCGATGGCCATTCTTTTTGAGTGCGCATTGGTAGTCGATCGACTACTCCCCTGAGCCACTACGGTTCTTCTCATCCTCGGCACGAGCTACGGCAAT
>CAXFCF010000240.1:0-2502 GCA_964000875.1 uncultured Candidatus Poseidoniales archaeon | reverse complement strand
CTCATACCGCAAATTTCCGAAAGGGAGTGGGCGTCGGGTGCAGACCAGCCTCTGCGTAGTTATCCCGAACCTTCAGAATGGCACGACCACAAGGAGTTGGACGCAAACGCTTGGCCACGCCGAGTTGAACGCAACTACTCGCTGGTGCCCACAACCTGCTTCAACTGTGAATCAGCGTGTGGTTTGCTTGCCTATGTTGACAAGGAGTCCGGTGAAGTCTCGAAGTTCGAAGGGAACCCACACCACCCGGGAAGCAGAGGCAGGAACTGTGCCAAGGGACCAGCGACAATCAACCAGATACAGGATACTGAACGAATCCTACACCCATTGAGGCGTAAGGGACCACGAGGTTCCGGCGAGTGGGAACAGGTCTCATGGGAGGAGGCTCTGGACGACATCTCCAGCAAAATCCGGGAGAGCCTCAAGACTGGAGCAAAGGACAGAGTCGTCTACCATGTTGGTCGACCTGGACACGAAGGTTATGCGAATCGGGTTCTCAAAGCATGGGGGGTCGATGGACACAACAGCCACACAAACATCTGCTCCTCAGGTGCACGTACGGGCTACGCTCTCTGGCATCAGCACGACCGCCCCAGTCCTGACCACGCCAACGCGAAAGTGATTCTTCTTACCTCCTCTCACCTTGAGACTGGACATTACTTCAACCCACATGCGCAAAGAATTCTGGAGGGTATGATGGATGGCGCTAAACTAGTCGTCATCGACCCACGTCTATCCAACACCGCCGCCATGGCAGATCACTGGGTTCCCACATGGCCTGGTTCCGAAACCGCTCTGTTCCTCGCGTGGGCAAAGATGATTCTCGACAAGGAAACCTACGACCGCGACTTCCTCCATGATTGGGTCAACTGGGAGCAGTGGTTGGCCGCAGACCATCCTGATGAGCCAGCGACCTTCGAGCGCTTCATCGAGTTGCTGAAGGCTGAGTACGCTGAGTACACGCCGGAGTTCGCCGCAGAAGAGTGCCGCATACCGGTAGAGCAGGTGATTGAGGTCGGTGAGGTAATTGCCGAAGCGGGGCAAGCTCTGTCCTCGCATGTGTGGCGTTCTGCTAGCATCGGCAACCTAGGTGGTTGGCAGGTTGCAAGGACTCTGCATTTCCTCAATGTGTTGACCGGTTCTGTAGGAACCAAGGGAGGCACAGCACCTAACTCGTGGGCGAAGTACAAACCGACGCTGTTCGATGAGCCACCTGACCCTGATGGTTGGAACGAGTTACACTTCCCACCTGAATACACCCTCGCCCACTACGAGATGAGCCACATTCTGCCGCACATGGTCAAGGAGGGACGAGGCACGATGGATGTCTACTTCACCAGAGTCTTCAATCCAGTCTGGACATATCCAGATGGTTTCTCGTGGATGGAGATGCTTCAGAACGAGGAGGCGATCGGATGTCACATCGCACTCACGCCGACATGGAACGAGACGGCTTTCCTAGCTGACTATGTGCTGCCAATGGGTCACGCCTCAGAGAGACACGACATCAACTCCTACGCTACCCAATCGGGCAAATGGGTTGCATTCCGCCAACCTGTGTTGAGAGAGTACGCACGCAGAGAGGGCAAGGAGGTCGAGTTCACGCACGAGGTTAACCCCGGCCAAGTATGGGAGGAAGATGAGTTCTGGATTGAGCTGTCATGGCGCATCGACGACGGGACGATGGGAATCCGAGACCACTTCATCAGCCCCTATCGCGAGGGTGAGAAGATCACTGTCGACGAGTACTACCAGTTCACCTTTGAGCATGTGCCAGGGTTGCCCGAAGCCGCTGAGTCCGAGGGGTTGACGGCGCTGGAATACATGCGCAAGCATGGTGCCTTCCTGATCGAAGATGCGGCGTACTCCAAGCATGAGGACGAAGACGGCGAGGGGGGGAAGGTCGGATGGCCAACGCCGAGCGGAAAGCAAGAATTCTACTCCAACACGATGGTGGAGTTCGGCCACCCCGAGCACGCAATCCCACACTATCGCATCAAGAGCCATGTCCACCCTTCAAACCTGCAGGAGGATAACGCGTACTGCCTGCTTCCCAACTTCCGCTTGCCACAGCACATCCACTCTCGCTCAGCCAACGCCAAATGGCTGACTGAAATTGCTCATCGCAACCCAATCTGGATTCATCCAACAGATGCTGCCAAGTTGGAAGTTGAGGAGGGAGAGCTGCTCAAGATCGAGACCGAAATCGGCTGGTTCGTCGACAAGGTATGGGTGACTGAATCAATCAAGCCGGGAGTCATCGGTTGCTCGCACCACATCGGCCGCTGGCGCAGGAAGCAGGATCGTGGTAACCGATTCATGACTAATACCGTCGAGATAACTGAATCCGGAGACGGTAAGATGCGGATGCGAACAATCGAGGGTGTCCAACCATGGAACTCTGAGGATGCCGACACAAACCGAATCTGGTGGCGTGACGGTGGCGTACACCAGAACATCACTCACGCCGTTCAGCCGGATCCAATCAGCGGAGCTCACTGC
>CAXFCF010000239.1:0-2512 GCA_964000875.1 uncultured Candidatus Poseidoniales archaeon | reverse complement strand
ATTTCACCTTCTAATCCAATCAATGGAGCAGAGAAGATACGACCCACCTACTCTGAGACGCGGCTCGGAACCTACGATGAGTTAGGCCTCAGGCTGTCACAAACGATTCCTGAGACGCTGTCTTCACCTAGAGCCGATGTCAGGTTGGTTTTGATTGACGGTGAGCAGGGTCTCTGGCCGGCGCAAGAGTCGATTAGTGAGATTTCAGGAATTGTGATTAGGGCATATATTCCACCTTCGGGATTCCTGATTCAGGGTGAGCCGAGGGACTTTGAGGCGCTTGTCAGATTACCCGAAGTCGTAGCTGTTCATGAGGTTCCTAAAGCGATGTTCGTCGCTGATGAGTTGCTCTATCCGCTAGGTAACGAAGCGCTCGTCCGCATTGAAGGATGGAGATCGATTGACTCAGGTTTACCTCAGGACTCACTAACTATCGGGGATTACACATGGAAGGTGAGCAACCTCGTCCAAGAGGTGTCTGAGGTCGTCGATGTTCTGGACGCCGGTCGCTACGAAGTTATCGTCCAAGCAGTGGATCTACCTACTTTGGCAGGCCATCCCTCGGTTTCATGGATTCGTGTTCCACCGGAGTTTGCTCCCCACAACGACAACTCACGCTCTCACATGCAGGTTGCCAATGTAGTGACCTCCTTCGCCACCGAACTCAACGGCAGTGGAGAGATAGTAGCCATCGCTGACTCAGGCATTGATCAGGATCATGGTGACATGAACAACAGAGTCGTGGATGCAGTGTCCGTAGTTAGTGGGGATTCCTCGACCGAGGACACCCATGGTGGGCATGGTACTCATGT
Source organism: uncultured Candidatus Poseidoniales archaeon (assembly GCA_964000875.1). GTDB lineage: Archaea > Thermoplasmatota > Poseidoniia > Poseidoniales > Thalassarchaeaceae > MGIIb-Q1. The sequence goes on along the minus strand of CAXFCF010000239.1, from coordinate 1,700 downwards.
TGCCTGCACTGTTCTGGGTGACGGCAATCGTGGCGGCTATGCTGGTGTGGCTCCAGAGGCGGAAACCTACTTCCAAGCGATGGAAAGGGATAGCGATGGCCAGTTCTACTCGCCGTCGATGAACTACCTATTGAACTCGGCATACAACAACGGGGCAAGGACTCACACCAACTCTTGGGGTTCTCAGACCGGTAATGGCCAGTATACCTCCGACAGCGTCGATGTCGACGACCGAACCTTCCTGTACGACCAGTATTGGTCCTACGAAGGTCTCACTGTACTATTCTCGGCTGGCAACGAAGGGAACGGCGCTGGCACCATATCGCCACCAGCTACTGCCAAGAATCAGGTTGCAGTAGGCAACCATCACAATCGCGGTGGTGGCGCTCCGGACACGCTGGCATCGAGTAGCAGCCGTGGCCCGACCGATGATGGACGCCTCAAGCCAGATGTATCCGCCCCTGGTTCGTGGGTTAGGTCGTGCCGCTCTCAGGAGGCAACGGACATGTCTCAGGCGAGTTGGACAAGTCAGTGGTACGCTGAGTTCTCGGGAACCTCTATGGCTGCTCCCAACGCGGCCGGCGCCTCGGCACTGATTAGGGAGTATTTGACAGAGGTAGCGATGCGCCCAGAACCCCAGGGTGCCTTGGTCAAAGGGATGCTTATCCTTGGTGCTGAGGACATGGGAACCCGTAATATTCCTAACAACGACGAAGGTTGGGGGCGGGTCAACCTCGCTCGTTCGCTAGCCCAATTGGGAGACACGGGGGTTTGGGTCGATGATCGAAACTCGTTGGGAAGCGGGCAATCACGAGATTACTCGTTTAACCTCACACATGGTTGGCAGCAGCTGAAGGTCGTACTCACTTGGTCTGATTACCGTGGCAGCACTTGGGCATCCAGCCAATTAGTGAACGACTTGGATCTCACAGTCATATCTCCCGATGGTACGACGACATATCTGGGCAATGTGTTCAGCAATGGCAGGTCATCTACAGGTGGTTCGGCAGATGATGTCAACAATGTCGAGGTGGTTTTGGTCGACCAGGCTCAGAAAGGCATCTGGACGGTCAGAGTAGAGAATTCAAGGCATGGCGGACAGACTTCTACTCAGCACTATGCGCTCGCCATCAGAGGTGCAGGAGTAGATGACCTGTCGCCTGATGCTACAGCAGTACCCGGCTCCTTCCAACTTTCTGACCCAATTCCTCAGGTTGGCTCTGAAGTCATATTCAGCGCACAGATTAGCAACCAAGGCTCGCGAGTGATGGAGAATCTAGCGGTCAAGGCAACTGCAGCGGGTCAGGCGCTTGGCCAACAATTGATCACGCTTGGACCGGGTGAGACCCGCGGCGTGACATGGGAGTGGACACCCGCTTCAAGCGGTAACCATGACATTGTCATCCGTGCTGATCCTGACGATGTATTCGAGGAACTCGACGAGGCGAACAATGTGCTGATTGAACCTGTTGGGGTTACCGAGCCGGGAGTCAAGGTGACTGCGCAGAACCTGATCAAAACGGTTTCCAACCCAGAGGCAAATGTCGCTAATTGGAACCTAATACTTTCCAACACGGCACTTATTCCAACAAACGCGACAATATCGGCCAGTAAACCAGTGCGTCTGTCAGATGGACAAGAATTCAATGATTGGTTCCAATCCTTCTCACAGACTTCGTTCGAGTTGAACGGTTCAGAAT
>CAXFCF010000238.1:0-2513 GCA_964000875.1 uncultured Candidatus Poseidoniales archaeon | reverse complement strand
TGAGATGGACAGCTTAGTCCTAGCTCGTGTAACCGATAGGGATGATCTGGATGATTTTACCAAAACCGTCCTGTCTTCCGAAGGAGTGGAGAGATCTGTCACCTCGGTAGTACTCAACACAGTGAAGGAAACGAGTGTTACGCTTCCGCCAAAATGAGTACCTGTATTCAGATAATCCGCGCTCGATACCGTTTCTTCAAGTACGGTCGCTCGTCGGTATAACATCGTTGACAGACAACGAGGTTCCCTGGGTACTCGCCGAAGCGGCGGATGGTTTCCAATCCATAGCCGAATTGAGGCGCGACTTGGAATTGAGGTTTCCATCAACTGATTTTTCACCAATACTCGGACATGGACGATGGGACGACCAACCCCACCAATTCCTCCCTACTCATCGTCTACTGAGTTCTGATTGGGGCGGTGTGCTAGTAGCTGATGAAGTTGGTTTGGGTAAGACTATCTCAGCCTTAATCGCACTTCGCACACTACATGCGATAGGAATGCAGGGAGGGGTCGTAATCGCTTGCCCCAGTGGCCTACGCCTCAAATGGCAGCAAGAGATGTACCACAGGTTCGATCTGGTAGGAGAAATCGCTGACAGTGGCGATAAACTGTTCGACGCATTGAGGAGAATTGGTGAGGGAGAATCCGTTATCGTAATCACGAGCCACGGTATATTGAGAAGAACCAAAACTCTTGGAAAAATGTTGGATGGTCACACGCCTAATCTAATGTTAACCATCGTTGACGAAGCACATCATTGTAGAAATCCTCGCGCGCGATTACACGACGCGGTTCGTCTACTCACCCTGAAAAGTCAGTTCAACCTATTTCTGACGGCCACACCTGTCAATCTCTCCAACGAAGATCTCTGGACACAACTATCACTTCTTGCCCCTGATCGTTGGCCTGATTACGCCTCCTTTCTTACGACGATGGAACCAACGCGTTTGCTCAACACTGCGATCGATGCGATTTCAAAAACCAAACCCGAACTGAAACACGCCTCCGAAGTACTGTCAAACCTTGCCTGCTCACCTAGATTTACCTCCGACAAGCGACTTGAAGACGCTAGGGCATTGGTGGCAAATCATGGTGCGTGGCACGATCCCTCTATCAGGATGAAATGTGCCAATCTGCTGCGTGACATGCGTCCTCTAAACGAACTAGTAGTAAGAACCAGAAGGAGGGATTTGAACCTCGATTTGGCTCGAAGAGAAGCAATGACTCTCGATGTGAAGATGACTGCTGCCGAGCATCGACTCTACACAGCAGCACAGCGTTGGACATGGAGACTGATGCAACTGCGCAACCCAGACTACGATGGATTCGACTGGGCTCTCGTCATACCTGAACGAATGGCAAGTTCGTGTCTACCAGCCTTCGCCGCGCATGTGCGTAGACAAATGCGCGAGTATGCACACAACACCTTGGAGTACGATACCGAAGGAGCTGACGAAGCTGATGAAGTAAGCATGGCTGAAGTCGAGCACAGGATTTTGCGACGACTTGGAGATCTCGATGAACTTGTGGAGGCTGCTGATGATCTAGGTGATGTTGATTCTAAGTGGGAAGCGTTGAGTACATGGCTTCTAGAATCACTGCAAAATGACGAAGAAGGAGGAATCTTGCTATTCAGCCACTTCCGTGGCACCCTACGTCACCTTAGATCTAAGATGCGAACCAACGGAATCGTCTGCGAAGTACTAGATGGCACAACGCCGATGGAAGAAAGAGAAGCTTTGCGGCGCAGGTTTGCTGAAGGGGATTTACAGGTACTCCTGTCGAGCGAAGTTGGAAGCGAGGGATTGGATCAACAGCATTGCCACCGACTGGTGAATTACGATCTACCATGGAACCCCATGCGAATTGAACAGAGGATTGGCAGGCTAGATCGATTTGGTCAGAAGGCTGATGTCATCACAATACTCAATATCGCGGTTGAGGGAACTATCGATGCTGCGATTCTAGGTCGTCTATTCCACCGCATTAGGTTATTTGAAGATTCAATTGGGATGTTGGATCCACTGTTAGGGAAGGCAATGCGTTTGGTCGCCTCAAAGGAATTAGGTGCTTCTCGTCTAACCTTCGCCGAAGCGGACATGCACGAGGAACTAGACGATAGAGTCGAGAATCTGTTAGATAAACGAAAGGGATGGATTACCGAGAGAGCACTTGAAGAACGTGAGTGGCTCGGAAATGACCCTGGGATTGAAAGGTTGCGAAACGAGACTATTGGTAACGAGAAATGGGTTCCAGCAAACGAGTTGATTACTTGGATTGCAGCCAAACTAGATGCGCGATGCAAAAGAGAGAAAATCTACCAATATGGTGACGAATGGCACCTACTTCTCTCACACGACGCAGTTGAGGAGTTGGCGCACAGGTGTGACGACCCTAGTAACAACGATTCCCTCACTGTTGGATGGTGTGACACTATTCACGGAGCGCTCTCCTCAGCTCCTCCACATGTATTCAGATTTGCAGTAGGTTCTGATGGAGCACGAGAACGA
>CAXFCF010000237.1:0-2542 GCA_964000875.1 uncultured Candidatus Poseidoniales archaeon | reverse complement strand
CCAATGAGAACTAGGTCGTTCCACCAACCCATCGTGCAGGCGTAGATGTAGAAATCTGCGAACATTACCCAGAAAAGAGAGTAAAGAGCCCACTCCTTGTGCTTCTCATTCAACTTAGTGCTGAAATGCCACAATTTGTACCTCAGTCGAGCAATTCCACTCGATGTCCAGTCATTGGAACCACCGCCGACTACATGACGGAAGGCGTGGCAACCCAATGTGTAACCGCCTAGGAGAATAACATTCAGTAGGAGAATCAAGGTGCCCACAGAAGCACCCCATGACAGTGTGTGATCAGCGGCGTGGAACTGCGTGGAAAGGAAGACATCGTAGGAGAGTATTGGCAGATAAGCCAGCGCTGCGTACATGAAGTAGCGATGCAGGTTCTGAACTACCAACAGCTTGGTCTCACCGGCGTACTGGTTCCATGGCTTGGATACTGCACACCCGGTTGGCTGCTGGAAGAAGGCTCGGTAGTACGCCTTGCGGTAGTAGTAGCAAGTCCCCCTGAACCCAGCAGGGAAGACAAGAATGAACATCGCTGGTGACATCCACCAGAGGAACTCGGGGATTGGTGACCCGAGTCCTCCTTCACCAGGGATGATGAGTGGGCTGAACAGTGGGCTGAGGACATGACTTCCTTCAGATTCAATTGCCATAGTCTGGGTTCCACCTGATCTACCGAACTCGGAGAATATCCAGAAATCAGCTTCCATGAAACCACGCCATGTGGCATATACTACCATGAATCCAAGATACATCGCCATAGCGGTGGGACCCTTCCACCAAGCATCGACTCGGTCAGTCGCACCGAAGCCCTTCTTCATAGGAAGTCGAATCGCTTCTCCCATTCCCATACCTTCTCCGTGCACGCGAGGCTAGGGAACCGTCCTATGAACTAAGCGACCGATTCTTTACCAAAGTTCAAGGGGAAGAGAGGTGAGAGATTAACATGGACTACGAGGTTTTGAGCATCTGCACAGAGTGCGGCTTCATGCCAGGTGCTTTCATCCCGGGGATGAAGTGCCCTGAGTGCGGTGCCACGGTTCTGTGAACATCAAGCCAAGGCAGACCAATCGACCTCGGCCTCTACCATCTCAACCTCGTCAACATCCATCTGTGCGAGTTGCAACTTGCCGGACAATTCATCGTTTACTGCGTGCCAGTATGAGTAAGCCTCGATGACCCAAATGCCGGACTCGCGGGTACCGTTACCGCTTCCCTTGACACCGCCAAACGGAAGGTGAGCCTCTGCTCCGGTAGTTGAGTTGTTGATGCCAGTCATTCCTGCCTTGATACCAGTCTTGTAGCGATAAGCTTCGAGGCGGTCATTGGTGTAAATCGCGGAGGAGAGACCGTATGGTGATGCATTAGCTAAGTGTAGTGCATGATCGAAATCGCGTGCCTTGACCAGAGTTATCGCCGGGCCAAATATCTCCTCGTGAAAGCACTCCATATCCTCGGTTACATCGGCATAGACATGAGGCCACATGAATACACCTTCAGATGCATCGCCGAGGAAGTTTTCTGGCTTGTTTTCGTTGGTTATCCTACCTTCACCCCACAACTTAGTGGCACCGTCCGCCTTACACATCTCAAGTCCCTTGAGGAAATCAGAAGCGTACTTCTCTGAGAGCATGGGTCCATACAGAACCTCATCGTAAACCATCGAATCACCTATCCTAGTCGCCTTGACCTTGGCCATCAACTTCTCTACAAACTCGTCGTAGATTGATTCGTGGATAATCAGGTTGCCGAGACTAGTGCAGCGCTGGCCAGCAGTGCCGAATCCAGCCCAGTAAGCACCTTCCACCGCATTTTCGATGTTTGCAGATGGCATGATGACGAGTGGGTTCTTACCTCCAAGTTCGAGCGAAGCGCTGACTAGGTTTCGGCCGCAAACTTCGCCGATCATCTTACCGACAGCTGTGCTACCAGTGAAGCTGATTTTGTTGACCAGCCCTTCGTCGACCGCGTCGACTAGGTATTGGCCAGCACCGCTTCCCTTTCCGTGAATCAGGTTGATGACACCGTCGGGTAGACCCGCCTGATGCATAATTCGTGCAAGGGCAAACGATAGCAATGGTGCATCCTGAGGAGATTTCCAGACGCAGGTGTTGCCGCACATGATGGCTGGAATCATCTTCCAGAATGGAACCGCCGCTGGGAAGTTACAGGCGTTGATTATACCACATACACCAAGTGGTCGGCGGTAGGTGAAAAGTTCCTTGTCAGGTAGTTCGGAGTTTACCGTCTGACCGTATAGACGACGACCCTCTGATTGGAAGAATAGACATGTGTCAATCGCCTCTTGGACAGAGCCAGCAGACTCCTTGATTGTCTTGCCAATCTCCCTAGTTTCGATTCTGACAATTTCGTCCTTGTGTTCCATCAAAAGACGACCCATGTTGCCGATTATCTGGCCACGCGTGGGAGCTGGGGTCGCCGACCACTCTGCGAACGCCTTCCTAGCTGCCGCGAGAGCCTCGTGAACATCATCCCGAGTCGATAGCGGGAAATCAGCCAAGCAATCTTCGAGAAG
>CAXFCF010000236.1:0-2552 GCA_964000875.1 uncultured Candidatus Poseidoniales archaeon | reverse complement strand
AAGAAGAAGGTTCAACACCCTCACTTGACAGAAAAGGTAGATTCACCGTAGCAAGAATCACATTGAGCGATTGGGAAACCAATAGGTTCGTCAATAGATTAGCTGGTTCCCTCAAGATTTCACGCAAGAGAATCTGGTTCTCTGGAACAAAAGACAAGCGAGCGGTGACTACTCAACTCTTCGTAATCGACGCACAAGAATCCAAAGTCAGAGACTTCGAAATGAAAGATGTTGACATCGAAATTCTAGGGAGAACACACCAAAAGTTAGCCATGGGCAGCCATGCAGGAAACCGATTTTCAATCAATGTCAGAGGTTGTTCTGATGAAAGCGGCAATCCTCTCACACAGGAGCAAGTAGCCTCCATAACCGATAATCAAAGAGAAGCCTTAGTCGAAAGGTTGGGTGAAGGAAGGTTCCCTAACTGGGTCGGACCACAGAGATTTGGTTCGACACGCCCTGTTACAGCTGAGGTTGGTCGTGCTGTTGTCGAAGGGAGGTTCTCGGACGCTGTCGACCTTTACCTCGGGATGGAAGGATTCCGAGAGAAGGAGGATTGCCGTGATTTCCGCTCTATGTGGCGCGATACCAAGGATGCCGAGAAATGCCTCGAACATATTCCGCATAAACTAAACTTTGAGAGGGACATACTCACTTCGTTAGTGAAAAAACCCGACGACTATGTGTCTGCCTTCAGGAGGCTACCGAACAACCTGCAACTCATGACTGTGCACGCCATACAGTCACTCGCTTTCAACCACACTTTGGCTGCTAGAATAGATTCCGGCCTTCCTCTTGCAACCCCAGTAATCGGAGATGTAGTAGGCCCAATCTTAGAATCTGGGAAGGTGGACACCGGTAAGTTGACTCTAGTGAACGAGAGAAACATCACGCGTATCGGGAGAAACTGCAAGAGGGGACGGCTAGCGGTGACAGGCGCACTACCAGGTAAGGATACCTTCCAATCGAAGGGAGATATGGCAGAACTAGAGGCAGGAGTGGTCGATAGCCTCGGGTTAAGTGAGATTGATTGGCATGTAACCGATATCCCTAGGCTGACATCTAGAGGTACTCGTAGATCACTCACTGGCACATACTCGAACTTCTCCATGGAAGCGAAACCCGCTTTCGACCTAAGCGAGGAAAACGAAAGATGGGCAGCAGGACCAACACCCGGTGACAGGTGGCATCCAGAAGGAGCCTGTGTAAACTTCAGATTCGATTTGCCACCGGGGACATATGCGACTACTCTACTGAGAGAATTCACCCGCGCACCGATTCATCAATCATAAGATGAAATTACATTAGGCGGCCAATCTCTAGTACTTCGAGTTCACCAACACCTTCGATAGACTTGATCGCATCCTCGAACATGTCGACTGTTCCGTCACCCTCTTGGATGACACAATATGCGTCGATGAATTTCATGCCGAATGCCAAAGGTTTGGTCTCAACCGATTGAACAACGCCAATTTCAATCTCTATCGCAGCTATCGATTCAGCTAAGTCGTCTGCCGAGATATCTGAATCCGGGTGGCACATTATCTTGTAACGAATCGCGACTTCTCCCATAGGTTCACCTCAAGGTCCTTGGAACCCACACTCAGTGCATATGTAGGTAACACCTTGGTTCCTGCATTGAGCAGACCTACCCACTGATGCACCGCAAGAAGGGCACGGAAAAGAGGTGCTATCCCTCTCAACTAGTGGGACGCCAGAAGCGTTGCAAACACTTGCTCTTTTCACCACTGTGAATCACCGAACGGGTCGGCGACAGGCCTTCCCCTTTTGATGGTTGCTCAGTGCGACAAATGCTATCTGACCCGCAGGCAATCATTTCTTAGAACGGTGCACAGAGAATCCGACCTTACCAGTGAATTCTTCGTCTTCACCACCATCTGTCACAAACCCGGCTTCGGTAAGTGATTCCTGAACGAGTTCAAAAACTGTCTTTCCCCTTGCCCACTTACGAGGCTGAGGAAGTTTGTTCTTGCAAACCAGATAGACTTCGGAAGAGGAGTTCCTACTCGCTACCGGAGAGAACCTCTGAACCTTTGAGAAATGAGCCTTTGCAGCATCCACCAGTGACTCAATACCTCTCCCCTGGAAGACCTTGGTCAAGAACGAACCACCCGGTGCAAGCATTGGAAAAGAATAGTCCATAACCATGCAGACAAGTTCTATCGATATTGCCTGATCCATCTCGTAACGACCAGTTAACTTCGGAGATATGTCCGATACTATAGAATTTGGAGCCCTTCCCTCGAGTGACTCCTCGATATTCGCTTGCACTTCCTTTTCCGTGACATCCCCCACTATCAAAGTCGATCCTTCTATTGGCGCGCATGGTTCCAAGTCGACGCCGATCACCAAACCATCTTCTCCTACCTGCTCAACTGCAACCTGAGTCCACCCACCTGGATGGCACCCGACATCAACCACAACATCACCAGGGCGAATAAGTTGGAATTTGTTCTGACACTGCAGAAGCTTGTATGCCGAACGGGAGCGATATCCTGAGGACTTTGCCTGACGCCGCCAAGGATCTCGTC
>CAXFCF010000235.1:0-2553 GCA_964000875.1 uncultured Candidatus Poseidoniales archaeon | reverse complement strand
GACCACCCCGTTTTACCAACATAGGAGTCGCCTCCCCTATTCCTGAACCATCTTCCGTACCATCCATCCATCCCGCGGGTATCGAGGTGGATTGACCATGCGGCGGGCGACTGTTTGGCTCAACGCACAGCGCCGAAAGAAGGGCACTTCTTACTGGAGGCAGTAAACCTACGCGCAAATGTCCTGTCACAGAGTAATTGTTCAACTCCTCTGAGAGATTCATTGTGAAGGAGAGGCTCTCAGTGCTCGAATTTGGATTGACTTGTATCTCTGGAGAGGGCAGTTGTTCTTTGCTGAATCCATGTTGGCGCCTTATGTCAGCAATGTTAGCGTACATTCTCAACAGAATGGGAATTAATACGAAAGGAGTTGCAGCAACGAAGAGTATGGGGTAATCGAGTAAACCAATCTCAACACTACCTGCCATTGCCTTACTGATCAAACCATATCTAAGCAGAACTGGTTCCAACACATGTAGGAATATCGCAGTGATGAGGAGAACAACACCAAGGGGAATCCATCTTCTGGCCAGAAAATGAAATGGGTGCGGACTCAACGACCAACCATCTCTTGCCTTGATTCTCTTTTCCTTCTCCTCTTCACTGAGGCGTTGTTCTAAACCATTCACTCCAGATGGCCTATCCGGGACTCGAACCATGTTGACAAACCAACCTGATTCATCGCCCAAGTCGAGTTCCATGTCTCGCCCATCATCTTCCCAACAAACCTCTGTCACCGGCATCTCGGAAGGGACATGGGATTCAGCTGCGAATGGAGGGAATCTCATCCTGAGTTTAATCCAAGACAAAGTATCACCCCTTTAGCAAGGCCCATGTGGCTTCAGCCGCCATTCGTTTGAACTCGGGGACTTCCTTTAGCATCTTGATGCCAAGAGCAACGGGTCTCTCGATTTCCCCATGCTCGTTAATGATTTCAACTACTTCCGGTTTGGCAAAGGTAGTGAAGGTCTTCTCCAACTTGGCGTCATCTGCATCCGTGAGATAAAGATCTCGAAGTATCTTGGCTCGCATCTGATCCTTCGCCATCCTCTTCAATGGCTTGGCTAGTTTCTTCAGATTTGATTCACCTAGGGAATCACTCGAAATCGCCTTCACCAAACCATCAATCATGAGGTCTACCTGTTCGAACCCTGGGCCTATACCGCCGCCGGTGGTCGGCTTGCAGAGGCCGGCTGCGTCACCAAAGAGCGCGACACGCTCTTTCACGGGACGATGAACCACACCACAGGGAACAGGGCCGCAGTACCTTGCTACCTCTTTACAATCAGCAAACCTCTCTTTCCAAATTGGTGAATCAATCAATGCTTCATACAGCTGCTCACAACTTCTCCCATTCAATTCAGAGGGACGAGCCCAGACACCAATACGATGACTTGAACCCGAAGGAATCACCCAAGCGAACAGGCCTGGAGCGACCTCTTCGCCTGTGTACATGTCCAGTCTCCCCTCAGTACCGCGGTATCCTTTGACTTCCGCTTGAAATCCTACCATCATCTCCTTTGGGCGACCCATCTTGAAAGTCCGCCTAACCCAAGAGTGGGCTCCGTCAGCACCACACAATAACTTGCAGGAGACGCTAGTTTCGACTCCTGCCCTGGAGATTTTCAGATCTACTCCTGAACCGGTCACCTTAGCAGTAATCGGTTTGGAATCAAGCCATAGATCTGAGCCTGACTTCACTGCCTGTGAGACACACCCTTCATCGAACAGTTTGCGGCACACGATGTGAGTTCTGATACGATCCTGTGTGCCTATTACCACACAAGTACCAGTAGGGCTGTGAATTCGTGCCCCATACACCGAAGAGAGAATTGAGTGCTCTAAGGAAACCTTCTCCATCGCCTCAGGAGTTACCAAGCCAGCACACTGGAAAGGACGACCAATCTCTAGGTGCTCCTCAAGGAGGAGAACAGAGACCCCCCTTGATGAGAGTGCACGAGAAAGGTAGCCACCAACAGGCCCCGCTCCAACAACGACTACGTCGTACTCAAGCGGCTCCATTGTATTCCCGTGTCGACTTGGGGATTATCGATGTTGTGAGTTGGCTCACTTCTTGTTTTTCGAACCACTACCACGGCGTCGACCGCGGCCACGGCTTTTACCACCGGTCTTCTTGATGAGCATTCCAATCAGTTCGCTCCCTGATCCATCACGACCACCTTGGAGGTCATCCATGGTCTTCGCACCCACCATCAAACACGCTTGCTCAATGGTAATCTCCAGTTGCTCACACTTCTGCGTAATCAATTTGACCTGTGCATCAGATAATGGACGGTCAGCGTTACTTCGAGCCTCCATAAGGTAGGAAATCAGATTACTTGCCTGGGGCATTGTTAGTGAACCCAAGTCGTTACACTCAACTTCCGAAAGTGCATCCTCTATCGACAAATCACCTATCTGCTCGATTAGCGAGAGGACGAAGTTGACCTGCTTCTCAGTGGCGGGAGGTGGCCCCTCTTCGAGGAGTTTCTTGATTACTTCGCTCATCTCAGGCCCAGTAAGTTCCTCAGGATTCCGACCATCCAAGAACTCC
>CAXFCF010000234.1:0-2556 GCA_964000875.1 uncultured Candidatus Poseidoniales archaeon | reverse complement strand
GATAGAGGCGTCTGCAGAGAGCACCTGTGAAGCTCAGAGTGGTGGTCTATTCGACCGCTGTGAAGCAGAGGTGTTGTGGGGTGACCCTGATCACAGCAATGACTACTCATATCTCACTTTCATGTCGAACGCCGCTGCTGGTAGCGAAGTTCGCATCTACGAGCAGGGCGCGAAGTGGGATATCGATCCAGAGACAAATGACTGGTACCCCAATGCCGATTCCGATGAAAGGAGAATGGAGTTCAAGGTTCAGGTCATCAACGCCCTTGGCAGGGAAGATGTCCATCAGGTCAAGGTAAGGCTTAGGGCTCCGGACGGCAGTTATCCTGTTGACCACATTTTCTCCAACAATCAGCTTACTGAAGATGGTGGTGTTCTAGTAGCAAGTCTTGTCTGGGAGTATCCATCAGGGATAGATTCCGGTAGTTACGAGCTTTCTCTAACCGTCCTCGATGAGCAAGGCCCCAACCCATTCGTGTTTGAGCATGATGATATCATAGTACATCAGTACGGTGTATCCGTAACCAACGCGGCAGGTCGAAACACTGAGTATATCGCTCCAGGTCAGGTCACAGTCGTTCAACTAGTTCTGCGACACACCGGTGCTGACGATTCTTCGATTGATGTTCAGTTGGAGGTAGAGACTACTCTTGACGGCAGTTGGGGGGATACCTTCGACAGGCCAGAGGGATACACCCTCCAAGATGGCGGTGATGAAGTTACAGCGCAATTCACATTGGAGGCTCCAGACGAGTTGGGTAACGCACCGCCGCGAATCGATATATCAATCAGGGCGAAGAACCAGAGTGGAGCCGAAGTATTCTATACAATGTATCAATTATCGATTGAAAAACTCGATGTTTATGCACCTCCTATGTTGTCACTCTGGGACAGTGATCAAGAGGTTCAGATTTACAACTCTACTAGGTCTGAAATGTTCGATGCATCAGTGCCTCAATTCGTTGATTCGATGGGACCCCCTACTCCATTCTATATCGAATTGTTCAACACTGGTTTCGACGCAGACTCCTTTCGCTTTGAAGTGACCGATAAGCCAAGGGGAACAGTGTTTTATTTTGTCGATAATGAAACGCAACAAGTAATTCAACAAAGTACTGAAGATGGTTTGTGGCACACCCCTGTCATAGATCACCACGACACCCATACCATCGTACTATACGTTAATCCTTCCAACGAACCTGACGACCCTGATTACGGATTGATGGAATTAGAGTTCTCAAGCGCTGGAAACAGTTCTCTGTCAGCAATCGTTCAATTTACACCTCACCGAACCAACGGGATGCAGGCTGAAGTCGTGTTTGACTGTGATGGAGCCAGCAATGGCTTAGGTCATGTTGAGCAGGAAAACTGCCCTAATGACGACGCAGACGAGTACATCGACCTTAGAATGAGAGTCGAGGCAACCCAGACATCCGGTGATGAGAACCAACTGGTCGATTGGCGAATACGCAACCCTGCCGACTACGAGCGTAACATGGAAGCAGAAGAAGGTCGCTACGCACTCTGGGATTACTTCATCACAGATCTTGAGGGTGACCCGTTGCCTATGGTTCAATTGACCTCCGGCGACTCTTTCGAGTTCTGGGTTGAGATCCACTTGACCAAGCAGGTAATTGCTGCAAATCACACCGTTTATGTTAGGGTCGAGGAAGTGACTGAGGATGCCGAGAGCCAACGTTTCTTCGATCTACCAATCAGTATTGAGGTTAAGGAAGGTAAGCCTGATTTGAAGATAGTTCAGGTGAGTGCTAATCAACCCATAGTTCCCGGAGAATCAACCGACTACACGATGCGTCTGAAGAATGAGGGTAACACAGACATGCAGGTAGTTCTCTCGGCAGATTCACCAGGAGGCTGGTCAGCCGATGCCACCAACCCCGACACGCAGTCCTCACTTGTGCTAGTTCCTGCATTTTCAGAGGTGACCTTCAACCTCAAGGTAAGCTCTGATTCATCGGCTAGGCATGGTGATTTCTACACCATCACGATTACCGGCGAGCCACAGTCTTTCGAGACCGCTTTCACAGAGGAGGATAACGCTGAAGCTGAGATAGAGGTCAGGGTGGAGATCAATGATCCAGTGATGAGGGTAAGCAACGAATTGACTAACATGCGACTTGAAACCCAACTCCTTCTTGCCGGCATTGTGCTCTTGGCAGTCATTGGATTCAAGGGTAGGCGAGGTTCGGATGATTGGGATGAGGATGATGAATACCACTACGATGAGGAGGATGTTGAGGAGGAGTTCGACCTTCCAGTGCCCGTGGTCGACGAAGATTCCGGCGAAGAGGTTGAAGAGGATCTTGACGACATCGAACTTCTAGATGAATGATACCTTCCTGATTCAAAGTCGGTGTTTTTCCCCCCTACGGGGGGATTTGTGTGTATGAACCGTGCTCCAACTGTATTAAGAGGCAAAGGAGAGGGTTGGTATCTGGGTTCAGATATGTCGCTACATGGAATTGCATCTAATAGCACTGTTATGCGAGTCAATCGAAAGGGTAGACTTCGAGCGTTGACTCTAGTATCTCTGAT
>CAXFCF010000233.1:0-2568 GCA_964000875.1 uncultured Candidatus Poseidoniales archaeon | reverse complement strand
TGGACATTTACTTTGAATTACCCAAACGCTATGTTTATATACCTCGGGAAACGAGTGTACTATGTAACCGGAGGTTGTAGAATATGGGAAGGGGGAAGCGAGCCGAGAAGGAAGGAAGAGAAGCGGAAGAAGTCAGGAGGCGTGCACATTCAAACCGTGATTCAGACATGTCCGGAACCCGCCCCTCACAGGTTCGCAAGTTAGTCGGTCATGAGTCACCATGCGATGAGTGTGGAGCCACCGAGTGGGACTTGGACAATAACCGAGGAGAGGTAGTATGCCTATCTTGTGGTATTGTCGTCGAAGACGGTGTCATAGACCCAGGTGCTGAGTGGGTTAACCATGGTGATGGTGCAGATCGTTCCCGTGTAGGTGCCCCAAGCACACTCACACTTTCAGATAAGGGTCTAAACACAACAATCTCACGCAGTGACCTTTCTGGAGGAAGGGCGGCGATGCACGGTATCAAGGGGAAGGCACTCAGAGATTGGAGGCGAAGGGCTGTCATCGACGAGCGTTCCAAAACTCGTGATAGTAGAGCTCGGAACTTAGTCAAAGCAATGCAGTTTATTCGGGACAAGGGCGACCTACCTAAGAGAATCCAAGAGGAGGCTGCGAGTTTCTATCGGAAGGCAGCCGAGAAGGGTCTTGTGACTGGTAGAAGCATCCAAGGCGTCGCAGCTGCTTGTGTGTACATAGCCGCTCGCGAGGCTGGGATTCCTAGGAGACTTGAGGACATAGCCGAGTCGTTCGAAATGACTTCCGAGGTCAAAACGAAGGAGTTGAAGCGAACCATTCGTCTGGTATCTCGTGAACTTGGTGCCCACAGGATTACAGGTCCTGAGGAATATCTGGACAAGTTCCACAGCGACCTAGGTCTACCACCACAGGTTATTGGAGAGGCTAACTACCTATGGAACAGAGTCGCTGGCTCGATGGAGTGGCAAGGCAAGAAGCCTAGTGGAGTTGCGGGTGTCATCCTCTACAAAGCAGCGCAGAATCGAGGCTCACCGAGAACTCAAGCAGATGTCTGCAAGGTCGCAGGTGTCAGCGAGGTTACCTTGAGGGGGCTGCTTCGTCTGCTCGAGGCACTTCTCTCACAACTTGGTGAGGCTCCCTCAAACTGAGTAATAACCCTCAATCCGCGGATGATCGAGTTATTTTCGGTACATAACTGAGAAATAGCCCGCTACAATGGGCTGGTTCATGACAGATCCGGTGTACAGTCCTGATGGAAAGTTCATGTGGACGGGTTCCGAATGGATTCCTGCACCGCCGCAAGAAGAGCCCGCGACTACTCCAACTGCATCATCGGGAGGCATCGACCTCGACATGCAGGATTCTGTTATTGGTGGTGATGTAGTTCACAAGACCGTCATCAACAATGACCCTGCTGCCATGACTCAGGCCATAATATCTGTAATCAACGAATTGGGAATGTTTGACAGTGGCTCCAAAGCGACTCCAGCAACACCACCGGTCGAAGAGGTCGAATTACCTCCATCGTTCCAAGTTGGAGATCATGTGGAATACTACAGCCCCACTAACGAGCGTTGGTTGGACAGGTGCAAAGTAGTGGGGCTCAACGACGATGGAACCTATCGTATAGAGGTGCCCAAATCCTCTGGCATCGAGACCAAGCACGCCGTCGTCATAGGAACCTCTCCTGGGACTATACGTCCTGCTTCTCCTCCATTTAATCAAGGGGACAGGGTAATTGTCGATTGGAAGAACTATGGGACATACTTTCCAGGTACAATAGCAGAAGAACACGAGGATCATACCTTCCTGATTCACTTTGACGACGGAGATGTCGAGGATTGTGTTGAGTGGGGCAGGATTGAGCCACTACAAGAGGAGTCCACGGAAGTTCAGGATTATGTCGATAGCGTAGTGCTCGCTGAAAAGGAACTGATTGAGGCGTTCGAAGTCTTTGATGAAGAGGGAAGTGGAACCATCTCCGCGCGCAAGTACTTCGAGATTCTCACCGAGATAGGTGATGAACCCATTCCAGTGGATGAAGTTCTGGACGAGTTCATCTCGATGGGCATCGATCTGGACTCGGACATTGACTACCGCGCCCTCGCCAGATACATGGTTAGTTCAACCATAGAGGAGGAAACGATTGAACAGAAGCCGATGGTCATCATCCGCGATGCCTACATCAGTGATGGTTCACTTCACGGATTCGCCTACGCCCACCCCAAGTTGGGTGATGCCCAAGTTCGCACATCCAACATCCAGAACGTGACCTTCGACGAGCGTGCGACAGCTCATGTGGAGACTAGGAACACGATGTATGTGGTTGGTCCAACTGGTTGGAAGGATCCACCAGCCAACCATCCGTTTCTCAACAAGTACTCAGTGGGTGATCAGATTCAGGTCGAGTGGAACGGCAGTTGGTTCGATGCCCGTATTCTTCAGATCAATGACGATTCCCACCTTATCACCTATACCAACTACGACTCAAGTTGGGACGAGTGGGTGACTACCGAAAGAATCCGTAATCAAGGCTGAGTGGCGAGAATCTGGTGGACGCTGGGGGATTTGAACCCCCGGCCACCTGGT
>CAXFCF010000232.1:0-2575 GCA_964000875.1 uncultured Candidatus Poseidoniales archaeon | reverse complement strand
TCTCTCTGCCATTCGTCCAGCGAAGAAAGTGCACGAGTCATCACATATACTGAGACATTCACATCACCTAGAGCGAACCAAGTATCTTCCAAAGGCCACAGAAACGGTTCGGATTGATCATTAAGCAAGCCCCATGATTGATTTGAAGAGCCATCTCTTGCCACCGAAGGAGATTCAATCGAAGGCTCCAACGAGATTACATGAGACCAAGATACTGAAAGCATGGAAAATAAAACGAGGAAGGTGGCAAGACGATTCCCAACACCATGCATGGATGCGCGAATGTCGAGAAGTCCTTGAATGGAACCCTCACATGTAGATGGTTGGGTTACGAGGCGTCAAAGTCAAATCCCGTATCGACTCGCCAAGGAAACACAGTCCCGTGGTGTAGTGGTCCATCATCTCAGGTTTTGGTCCTGGGGACGCAGGTTCGACTCCTGCCGGGACTACCAAAAATTGCCATTATAACTTAGTCGTAGACATTGTAACCCTTCAATGGTGGAGTGTAAATATGGAGATTAATCAAGGACCCTTCTCCATTGTTGTTCACCCTATGGATATCCGCTTCTGCTGATGCGCACACCTCTCCCGGAAGATATTCTCTGGCCTCACTCTCTACAGGCACACCATCTTCGATTTGAAACACGGTTTCAGAAGCCGTACCTGTGACAATCTTGAATGCACAATCTGAGCCCTTGTGATCATGAATTCTAGTCATTTGCCCTGGTTTCCAGCATATTATCACAATCTCGTAGTGCTCGGTTTTCTGGACGATATTGCGCTGATATCCATGATCCGCATATCCCACACAACTCTCTAGATGCTCAACAGCTATCGGAGCTGATTGGAGCCTTTCCTCTAACTCCTCCAAACCCGGCCTTTGATTCAAGTCCTCTAACCATCCAAGTAGAGAATCCATGCCCTTACATCCCGAACGAAGCGAAGCAACTTGTTCGTTACCGAGCTGAACCTGTACTACCATGGTTGACCCAACCCTTCGTAGCGTGTAGCGCCCATGATACTTCCCTATGACTTTAGAAGGCACATATTGGCCTTAGATGTAAACAAAACCTCAGATCCAAGAGTCGTTTACAGCAGTCAGTTCACTTTCTGTATCACCCGTATTGACAACGCCACGCGGCTCAACAAGCATTACTGCACACTCTTCGGGTGCATATGGTCGATGCTTAACGCCGCGTGGGACTACCAACATCTCTCCGGAATTCAATTCTATCGTTTCATCCTCAAACTCGATGAACATCTTGCCCTCAATCACAAGAAACATTTCGTCTGCATCTTGATGATCATGCCAGACAAACTCGCCTTGCAACTTCACCAACTTCACCTGATGACCATTCAGTTCGGCTATGACTTTCGGTGACCAATGCTCAGAGAATAGACTTAGCTTGCCACCTAAGGATATCTTCTCCATGAATCTAAACCAAGCCTCAGGGCTATCAACTTCACCAATCGTAGATGCCTGTTATTTCCAGTAAAGGTGCTCGTGCCGGGATTTGAACCCGGGTCGACGGATCGAGAGTCCGTCATGATGGGCCGAGCTACACCACACGAGCTGAGCAGCCCGGCGAACAGCCCTCGGTATATCAACGAAATGGAGGTGAACCTTACCACATTCACTTTCACTTTCAACTAAAAACGGAGTACTGCGTTAGATTTCACTTTACTTTCAGCGCCCTCCCCCATTCATTCGTTCATATCATGTCGCTGATTGGTTCTGGCCATGAACCAACACGGAATTGGTAATGTCGAAGATGTTGCGATTATCTCGCAAGTCACCCCGCTTGGATCTCTCAAGCGTAGCGACGAAGAAAGTGAATTAGCATGTGAAGTAAGGGTAGTCAGCCACACTGGTTTGGTTAGACTGGTATCCGACCAAGGGCGCGTAAATGGCAAGAAGATTGCTCGTATTGACGCTGTAACTAGAACGCGTCCTGATTGGAGAAGGCTTGCTGGAAGGGCGAGAACGGCCATGACTAACACATTAGAGGTGATTTCGTGAGCCGCACCAAGAGACTGAGAGCAGAGGTACACGCATACCTTGAGAAAAATGGGAAGTCGAACACTGTAGATATCTTCGACCACCTCAACGATCGCTTCTCCTGGGGGGCGACTATGAACCAAGTCGGCAACATCCTGTCGAAAGATCGAAGGTTCGCTAAGGTCGGGCACATTCGTGATTTCTTCCGGGGTGGGCGTTACACAGTCTGCCTGTGGCAACTCGCTTCTGAAGTGAAGGCAGATAATGCTGCGTAGGCATGAAAGACCTCGGACAACACGAAGTAAGTCAATGGCATTCGCAGATTGGTGGAAATTAGCCCGCGGTGTCAATGTCCTGATGGGTGTCGTTACTGTTGCCATCGGAGCTCTGATTGTAGGTGCTGCCGGAGATTCTGGATCAACTCCTGCAATTATCCTCCACGCCCTCTCTGTAGGATTCTTCATGGCAGGCTGGAATGCCCTTAACGACCTGAAAGATATCGAAGCAGATAGGGTAAATCATCCCGACCGACCTTTGGCTCGAGGGATTATCTCAGAAAGTAATGCCGCCATATTC
>CAXFCF010000231.1:0-2595 GCA_964000875.1 uncultured Candidatus Poseidoniales archaeon | reverse complement strand
CGCTACCATCTAGCTTTTGAGCCACCATGGCCAACCGGTTGAATGTGTCTTCAACTCGCTGTATGACATTGAGAGTCACCATGCTCCAGTTTTCTCCCGTTAGCCTGTAACCGTAAGGCAACCGTCCTCCAAGTAGATTCAGGGCTATCATCTTCTGATCCAGGTCTACATCAGCGAACAACTCCTCACAACGCGCTAGGTCGAATTTTCCTTCTTCCAGTGACTTGACGACCGACCCGGCCACCTGTTCATCGAGCCTCGATAGTCCACCTTTCTGCGTCAACCAAACTACACCTCGTCGTGCGTGTTGTGCGTTGAGGCCATCCCAGAGAAGGGAATCCATCCTGTCTTTGCGGAGTATCCTTTCCACCAACCCAGCCCTGCGGAACCTGTCGAATGTACGATGAAGTCTTGGTCGAGTAACATTGTGATCAGCTAGAATCTCGTCGAGTGATAGTGGTCTGCTGGCTTCTAGCAACCTGTCGAAGAGAACCCTAGCTAAATCATCGGCAGATTTAGCCCGCTTGCCCCTGAGCCCCATGTCGTCGAGGAATACAGAGATTGCATCTCCGTCACCATCTTGTGGCCCTCGTTCGCGTATCACTAATTCCAGCGGCAAAGCCTCTGCTTGATCTACCGCATCGAAGGAAATCTTACCAGTATGGAATGGAGCCACTTCTTCTAGCCTGAGACGAAGTATGGCAACGGCCTCCTTGGCAAGTACTTCGATAGCACCGGCGAGCGAACCGCATCGGAGAAAATGAAGTTGCCATCCTTCTTCACCTTGGGTTGATGTAATCAGTCGAGTTGAGTGCAGTCCCTTCAGATGGTGATGCAGTGCAGTCATACTGATTCCCAATGTCTTAGCGAGAGACTTTGCATCCCTACCTTTACTTGGATTCGCGAGGAACTCATCTCTGAGCAGTCGATGGAGCGCTCTTTGTTTTGCATCCTCGCCGCCAGTGTCGTTTCTCCTACGCACTAGACCGAGTGTGTCGAGCATCCATCCAAGAAGCATGTCAGGGTCTTCTACGCCAGTGGGGGCAGCGTGCTCAATAAGACGCAACTGCAACATCGGCCGTCTCGCGTAGAGAGGGGTTCAAAGTGGTGTTGTCGAGAAATGGAGAACCAGTACTACTTGTTGCGTATTAAGCGGCGACCGATCGCTCGTCAATCCATTCGTAATCCAGTGTTCCAGTTCTCAGTCCCTGAAGGTGGTCGGCTAGATCCAACTTGTGGTTTGCTAGGATTCCACGGCGACGCAGCACCAAAACTGCGCTGTTAACTGAGGCACGGCTTCTACCGACATCTCTTGCCAGCGAGGCCTGTGAGGGGGGAAGAGGCTCCTGCGCTAGTCTGGAGACGACTTCTCGCTGCACTGCGGAGAGTCCGACAGGAAGCATCTCTGCAGCTCGACTGTCACCGACCTTCATGTCACGTAGAATCTCAAGTTGGCTCGGCGCACCGGCGTAGTAGCAGGTTCGGCCGTTAACTGCCATCGTCGTAACAGTTCTTTGGCCTTGCAAGACATCGAGGTGGTGGCGGAGAGTTCCGTTGGCAACTTCGAGTTGACGCTGGAGTTGTCGATAGCAAATTCCAGGATTGCTCTCCAGTGTGTTCAGTATTCTTGAACGCAGTGGGTGTTCCCACGCGTTTCTACGTGGAGAAGAGATAGTACCCGATGCGAACCAATTCCATGGCATTGCAGCGACCGCTAGGGAGCCGATACCAGCAAGGCCGGCTACCCCTGCAGCGATTAGGGCATGACGCCCGCCGAACTGCTCTAGAAGTGCCATCTGGCAAGAATTGCTTTGACGCTCCCTCTTCTATGTGTTGGTCACACGATTAGAACTCATTCGTTCTCGATGACACTTCCATGACTGAGTTTCATGTATGCCACTAGTGGACTGAGTAACCTACCTGCTCGATTACCGTGAGGGGTTAGGCAGTAGGTCACCATGACGGGCGGCCCATCTTGGACGACACGATCTACAAACCCGGCTTCTTTGAGTGTGGTGAGTTTGTCCGAGAGGGTTCTACTGCTGATTCCAACGAGTAATCGTCGCAACTCGTTGAAGCGGCGATTACCGGCGATGTAGAGTGTGGCGAGAATTTCGACAGACCAGCGAGATGCGAACACGTTTAGAGCCTCGACAGCAGCTTCGACTTCCCAAGCGATGTCGTAAACAGTGTCATCGGATTTGGAGTGAAACAACTCCCGAACCTGCGTTCCAAGTCCTTGTGTAGCAGTTATTGCGTTTTGAATGGCTTCGTATTCCTCAGAATCGAGGTGCATGGGTGGTTCTGGCATCTTCAATCACCGGTGTTGCTGGACATATGTGGTGTAGTCAGTGCACTTAGATTTACCCATACTCACTTCACTATTGATAAATAACGGGCTACACCAGTGTAATAACTGCACTAGTGTAGGAGGTAAACCGTATGGACGAGTGGTTGAAGAATTGGGTAGATGAATTAGATGAAGAATACGAGAGGATTGAGGCAGACAAGCGTAAACAGTCCAGTAGGCGATTCGCGTCTTGGACATGGGTTAACACGCTAAAGAGGAAGGTGTAGTGTTGTTCGCTTATGTAC
>CAXFCF010000230.1:0-2597 GCA_964000875.1 uncultured Candidatus Poseidoniales archaeon | reverse complement strand
TTCATGGTTTCATCACCCTCGAATTTCTTGGTACCATCTATGCCACCATTGACTCGATCAAGCATGTTTGACCACGCTCGCTTCTGAGACCACCACTCGCCATTATTGTCGTTGAGATGTAAGGTATAGTCGCCGAATCCTGCCGTGTAGACGACGGTGTCCAACATTTCAATATCCAAGTTTGTCGAGTTCGCCCATAGTGCAGGTGTTACTTCTGTGATTGGCTCATCCAATTCGATGAGTGCTATGTCCATCCCATGTTCGAGTCCTAGGTCACTGTTATCAGCTCTCCAAGCGGGGTGAATGTGTATGCTCTTCACGCTGTATGAATTGTCAGGATTCTCGTAATCGAGACCAATGTAAATTACCAAGTCGTCTGCTTGCTCTTCTCCATATTCTGGATCTAATAGAACATGACCCGCGGTAAGAACCCAAGTCGGGGCGATGACAACACCGCTGCCGAAGTTAGAGACGGATACTGTGGACGAGAAGTCAGGGTAGTCTGAGCCTACGGTGAAGTTTCCTCTGTTAGCCGCCATGTCTTGGTAGATTTGGGGGTCTACATCAGAACGGTAGCCGAACTCTTTGTTGTAGCCAGATAACTCGGCAATTAACCCGTAGATGACCAACGCAGAAACTAGTAGAAGTGCAACGATGACCACTCCGATAATTCCACCTAGGATTAGCCAGAACTTCAACCTAGATCTGCGAACCTGTTGAACTTGGATCATCCCCACGCCGTGTCCAGCATAGGATGGATGGACAGGAATGCTTTGACTCATAGTAGCGTGTGTTCCCGCAGTGTAGGCGGTTGGATTGTGAGGCATGTTTTGTCCCTGCGGTGGGACATTTTGCCAATGTTGTTGTTCGGGGTCAATCACGCTTCAAGGTGCCGTGATTCGGGAGTTAGTCTATTCCGTCGCGATAATGAGTGACTGCCACTTCGCTCGTTCGATGCGCGAGCACACTTCCGACCGAGTTGACCTTCGAAGTGACACGGTCACACAGCCCACTGCGGCGATGCGGGCGGTAATCGAGACAGCACCGGTTGGCGACGATGTGCTCGGCGACGACCCCACCGTAATTGCTCTGCAGGAGAAGATGGCAGCAATGTTGGGCAAGGAGGCCGCTCTGTTTGTGCCATCAGGAACGATGTCGAACGCTATTGCCATTCGAGCTCACACAAGTCCAGGTGATGAGATAGTCACCGAAAGTACCAGTCACATCTACCTCTACGAGGGCGGCGGGTACGCAGCACTTTCAGGTTGCTCGATAGCATTGGTTCCCGGCGAGCGTGGTATCCTTGACTCTGATGATGTACAGAAGGGAATCAGGAAGGCTGCTGGAAGTCAAGGCCACTTTCCAAATGGGTCTCTGGTTTGTGTAGAGAACACTAGCAATCGAGGCGGTGGAACCTGTTACCCTCAGGAGACTCTTGATCAGATTGCTGCCGTCGCTCATGATAACGGATGTGCCGCTCACATGGACGGTGCCCGTCTATTCAACGCGGTTGTGGCTACAGGCATCGATGCTGCTCGAATGGTTCGTGACTACGATTCGATATCCATCTGCCTGTCAAAAGGTCTCGGTGCTCCGGTTGGAAGCGTTTTGGTTGGTTCGTCCGAGTTCATTGCATCAGCTCACCGTTGGCGTAAGATGTTCGGTGGTGGAATGCGTCAGGCAGGTGTTCTTGCCGCTGCAGGTATTCATGCTCTTGATAACCACATTGACCGTATGGAGGAAGACCACATTCGTGCTCGCCGTTTGGCCGAGGCCATCGCTGTGATGGACGGCTTCGAGGTGGATATGGAAAGTGTTCAGACCAACATGGTCTATGTTACTACCAAGGCTCCAGCATCAAAGATAGTGGCCGGTCTTGCTGAACATGGTATCGATCTATTCGATCTCACTCCAAACTCACTTCGCATAGTAATCCATCTGCACATAACAGACGAGGATGTCGATCGAACCATAGCCGCGTTCGCTGCACTCTAAGGGTGAATATCTAACAACTCAATTGAGTTCGCCGAGCCATGCGCATTGACCTTCGTAGAGTAATATTTGCTCTCGCTATCACGATGTTTCTATTCGTGCCATCAACAACCTCTGCTCTCCCTGCAATAGATAGATCCGAAACTCAAGGTGTGGTAGGTGGACTTCACCTCAGTGCAAACGGTAGTGGTCAAATCAGTGCGGTCGCTGCTAATCTCCCCAGAGTCATCGAGGTCTACACAGCTACCTGGTGTGAGAATTGCGTGGATGCGGAGCATGCTTTGGAGGATGCTCTTCATGGTGAGAATGTGACTTTCTTAGTTAATCACCGATATATCGGTGAGACGGAGGATCCGTTGGGAGCGCAATCGAGCGACGACCGATGGGAGCGCTTGTATGGTACAATGTCCAAGGAATCAGTTAGCATGACCCGTGCCCCTCCTACTATGGTGTTCGACGGTTCTCGTCTGAAGGCCGGAACCAGTTCCGAGGGAGAGAGTCTAGAGTCAGACTACCGTGATCTGTTCGACATGGGTGCACCCTTGGGAGGAATTACCTCCTCCTCACTCTCATGGGATGGTAATCTGAACAGTGGCACCGTGTCA
>CAXFCF010000229.1:0-2609 GCA_964000875.1 uncultured Candidatus Poseidoniales archaeon | reverse complement strand
TGGACACCATCTCATGAAGGAAAGTCTCCTCGACATCACCGTCGATAATCTGCATCAACCTCGGGAGGTCATCACCAATGACCTCCTTGAGGACATGACTTAGGTCGCACTCATCATCTACCATCAGCCTCCTACCCCAATCTTCGTGATGTGCATATGTGGCGAATACTTCGGGAGTTTCGAACATGTGCGAGAAGGGAGGGTGCCCTACATCGTGCAACAAAGCGGCAATCGGCACCAAACGAGCATCGGTGTCGTTGATCTTACCAGGATGCCTTTCGCGAAGGTTATCGACCAATCGAGTGGCGAGGTGAAACGCTCCCAAAGAGTGAGAGAATCGAGTGTGAGTAGCTGTTGGGAATACATAGTGGCAGGTTGCCAGTTGTTGGATATAACGCAGTCTCTGGAAGGTCTGAGTGTCAACGATACGACTGACATCTGCCGGTATCTCGATGTCTCCATGGAGGGTGTCACGGATGTACCTCCTCTCACTCATCTAGAACACTCCGGAGTAAGGGCGGGTGGGTCACTTATCTTCAACCAACCTACGACAACGAAGCCCTAGATTCGAGGAACTTCCACGCAGGTAGATTGATGAACACGACCGCAAATATCCAAGCAATTATGCTTGCAAAAACAAGTCCTAGGCCTGATGGTAAAAGTGGATATGCTAAGGCTACTAACAAAGCGTAGAGTGAGACTGATTGCGAGCCGAGCATCATTGGACCTATCGCACCGGTTGGAACCGCTTCGCCCTGTGATACCCAAAGAGCAACCATACTGGTAGTGAATATAGCTGGAAATATACTCATGATTCCGCTCGCCAGAGGGTTTCCGACACTCGCCAACCAGACCGCGACCCCTATCGATGCAGAAGCAGCAACACCCCTTGCTAGCAAAGTAGTGGGGCCCACGGGATTATGTCCACGTGGCGTAGGAACCTCGCGTAGACATGCCATTGTGGCCAATATGATACCGCACGCAAGTGCTACCCATCCAATCGTCAGCGGTTCGACACCCCTCTTCACTAGTATCCCGAACCCAGTGATAGAAGCAGCCGCTAAAAACGCCCAAGCAGAGAGGGTAATGATCGTGATTGATGTAAGTCGAACCGTGAATCTGGTACCTGGTACAAAGGGTGGGACGACTCGCCAGAGGTAAAGGAAGGTCGCATTGAGAATCAGCCCAATGGGGACTATACCCATTGCTTGGAAGAACTCCTCTTGACTAGATGCTGCAAACCACATCCCGAAAGCAGCTGGTACTATCGTCGAGGGAACCGTACCTACAACTCCTCCGACTAGCCCCCCCCAACGCTCTATGGCAACAGTGACGAGTATGGCAGCCACACCAGCTATCACGGCAGACAACAGGACGCCGACCATCGACATCCGGAGATCTCCTAGGACTTTCTTTTCCCAGTGGCCTTAGAGAAATATGAACCCAACTCTGCATCATTCGAATCTTGATCCGAAGGAGACTCACTGTGACGCATTTTGTCTGAGGAGCCAGACAACCATTCTGGAGTTGCCATAGCCCCCTGTATCATCATGACCGAGAACAGCAGCCCAAGTGCTAGTATGACCACTAAGCCACCCAAAACGAATACCATCGAAGTAACTCCTGCCGATTCTTCTTCGGGTTCTATTGGAGTGTCACCCATGACATGTAGGTGAACCACTGCGTTGGTCGATGCATTGACCCCTGTGACGGCTCTCACCATCAAAGTCTGGTTCCCCACTACTTCGTTATCCGCTAGATACTTCAAGCGCTCGTGAATTTTGGTGTGACTGATGGAAAACACGGTATCGCCCGCTTCGTAACCATCTAGGTCAGACCAGTAGTCTCGCATGTCCCAAGTCCTCCACTGTACCTTCTGTGCATTACCAACGATGGCGAAATCAATCGCGTCACCTGCTGCGACATGGATCTTTGAGTCGCCCCCCACTGGAGTAGTGGACGAGACATTAATCGCCAAAGTGAGGCCAAATTCTTGGTTGGCTGCCTCTTGCACGGCAGGTTGTCCATTGGTGTGGCCATGACCGTAGACATTGTTCTGACGATTCTTTGGAATCAGATCCTCTGGGCAAGGCTCGTTAGCCAGCAGGTAATGGCACTCCCTGTAGGTCGCTGTCTCCTGCATGATATTCCTTACATCGAAGGGAGATAAGTCGGGGTTCGCCTGATACATGAGGGCGGCAAGGCCTGCGGCACCAGGGGTCGCCATACTGGTGCCTGACTTCGAGGTATAGCCGTCTCCTGTGTTGTAGTCAGGAGCCATCACGCTACTACCAACAAAGGCAATGTTCGGTTTGATTCGGCCTTCTTCAGTTGGCCCTTGGCTAGAGTAAACTGCGATAGAGGTGTCCTTGTCCAAGGCGCCAACAGTGATGACATCCTCTGCGGAACCAGGGGTGCCGATTTGTGCGCTGAACGCTGAGTTACCCGCCGCGATGAACATGGCAATCCCGTGACGAGTCATCTCGTTGGCCATCCTGTTGACCGACTCCTTCTCATCACTGGACCATTCCGAAAGGCCAGGCCCACCCAAACTCATGCTGGCTGCCCTGATGTTGAAGTCGTGCCTCTTCTCAACTGTCCACTCCATC
>CAXFCF010000228.1:0-2610 GCA_964000875.1 uncultured Candidatus Poseidoniales archaeon | reverse complement strand
GGATGCGTTTCACTAGTTACACTAGTCCCGGTCACGCGGCGATTGGGTGGTGATGCTCGGCCTCACAAGAGGCCGAAACACCAACCATTGGCACATCAACTTCCGGGCCCTTGCTGTTCAAAGTGGCCTGAGTATTGCTGGGCGTATGCTCGAGCAGTATCTTCAGGGTAGCCCTGAGCAATCAGCTGCTGGACATATGCTTCCATCGGATCCATCGACTCGACGCCACCGAAGCCTTCCACATCAGAAGAACCACCACGCATCCTGAGAACCAAGAGGGTAGCAATGATGACAACCAAGAGTGCAACAAAACCGATTCCAGCATAGAGAATCATGCTGCTTACACCACCATCAGTCTGGCTTCCAGTACCACTGTCGCTGCAACCCTCTGCGTCAGGATTCTCCTCACACGGGTCGGTCACTGTGACAACAGGTGGTAGGTTGATGTCGATCTGCTGGTAAAGGGTCCAAGTTTCTCCATCACCTTCAACTATCTTCAGGTAGATGGTTTGGGTCGAACCGTTCTCATCAAACAGGTCGTCAATCTTCAGACGTAGGCTGAAGTCGGAGCCATCACCCAAGTTGCGGATGTCAGCATACTTCTTGTTGCCTAGTTCCTGTACCTTCTGCTCAATAGATGCGTTGAGTAGGTCGCTTGAAAGCGCTGCCTCAATGAGGACATCGCCGTTCTCCGAACCGCTCAACACGGTTCCATTAATCCAAACATACTCGCCGCTCTGAGTAGAACCATCCAGCGGTGTGTCAATCCTCCAAGTCGGCTGATCGTCACCCCAGTCCTCTGGGACAACTACGACATACAACTTGACCTTCTCAGAATCACGACCTGCGAGATCTGTGACCTCAAGTTCGATTCTGATTGGGTTCTCTGCGTAACCAGACGGGTCTGCGGTCTGGTTGCGGAAGGTGTAGGTCCAGTCACAACCCATTGCCGCAGTGCGCTCGAAGCTGTGTCCGTCGTAGTCGTTGGACGGGTTGTTCCACGGATAATCCGCGTAAACTGTCCAACTGTAGGTTGCGATACCGCTCTCGCCCTCCATTGCGTCAGGATCGTTTGATCCACAGGCGTCGAACTTTACCTTGACATCACCACTAGCTGACAACTTGGCAAGATAAACTGGCCAGCCGTTGTTCTCTCCATGATCCTCAAGACTGTCTGGATAAAGTGGGTGTTCTGATACTGTAACATTGGCGTTTGGATCGGTGCTATCGGCTATGATATCGTTTGTCTGCAAAGTGATGGTGGTCATCCTAGTGTGACCCTCGTCATCATGTAGGAAGAGAGTAATCTCCCACATTGCATCCTGAATACATCCTGTCCCACCAGGGTTGGAGTCGACCATACACATCGTAGCATTGTGCGTGTCGTCAGCCCTGTGTGCGTATTCGACATTCGGTGGGAACTGGTTGCGATCCCAATCTGTAGAACCGCGAATCTCCCAGTCTGCGTCCAGACCCTCGATAGTCGAGGTGAATCCAAACTCAACGACGCTGTTCGATTTGAGGTACATGGTACCGTAGTTTCCAGTGTTGTCTGCTTCTCCAGGTGTCGCACCATTCAGAGTCATATCCCATCCGTTACCTGCGATGCCAAATCCAGTCGGGTACTGAGTGACCTGATATGCGAGTAGGTTGCTTCGTAGTGGAATGGTAGTCGTGCCGAACTCTTCGGAGACCGATGAACTCTCGACATCCATGGTGGTGACGATTAGTCCACCAGCACCTACAGAACAGGTCGCTAGTAGATGCTCGTTCGCCTGTGCCTCGTTACCGAGGATACTGTGGAACGAACCCTGTTGCGAGTTAATCAATCCACCACAGACAGTAGGTAGCTTGTTGGCACCAGCGATAGCGGTCGAAAGAACTGCGTTCGCCACATAGTTACCGTTGTTGACTCCGAACCAAGAGGTGTCGGCGACATTGTTCAGTAGGGGGTGGTACGGATCCTCGACATCTAAGTCACTGTAGCCAATCGAGTTGCCAGCAGTGTCACGGTTCAAGATGTTCATGCCAAACAGTAATTCTCCTTCGAGACCTTGAGCGTATGGCCCAAGGTGCATCTCGATTGTACCGCCGCCCTGCATGAAGTTCTTCAGAATCGTCTCGCGGGCGGACTCACCTAGGGTACCGTAGTAGTTACCTGCCTGAACATTAGCGGTGGTCTGCCATGGTAGCAGAATCTTGTCGTAGTTGTCTAACCAGTCACTGGTGAGGTATGTGTCCCAATCGCTCTGCCTGTACTGAGTGTAGGTCATGCCCATGGCTTCTAGGTCCTCCTTCACGAACTGCAACCTGTTTTGGTCGGTCGGGTTGGAGAGAATCGCCACATCGATGTTTTCAGCGAAGGTGATGGTGAAGTTCTGCTGGTTACCCGACGGAGTCCCATCATCTAATTGAGCGTAGAACAGCAGTTCGTAGGTCTCTCCATCTGCCCAGCCGTTGTAAGGCTGGAAAGACGCGTCAGCCGTCTCATGCGGATCTAGCTCCAGTGGGCTGTTGGTCGACGAAGTCGAAGAGACGACATTACCATTTGAGTCAACAATGTCGAGATATATGTTGTAATTTCCTTCAAGCACACCATTACTCAAAGGC
>CAXFCF010000227.1:0-2615 GCA_964000875.1 uncultured Candidatus Poseidoniales archaeon | reverse complement strand
TGATTGTCAAGCGCCCGCTTTTCGATGTAGGGTACTCCAATGAGAGTGGCCTTAGAGAGTTAGTACAGAACGCTGGTAACCTAATGGATCAGATTGAGTTGGACGAGGAACGCGATCTCGTTGACAAATTCCTGAGGGAGATAATGCAGGCTCACCCCAAGGCAACCTATGGTGAGATGATGATTAGGTCGGCTCTGGATCAAGGCGCTGTAGACACGCTGCTGTTGTCCGAGGCGCTTCGAAAGAAGCGAATCGCTTACTATTGCCGTCAGTGTAATCATGAATGGATTGTGACAACCGAGGGGTTGACTCCGATACCCGATTGTGAGTCCTGTGGTGCCGCTGCCGATCAAGTTAGAGAGGATGAGGAAAAAAGCGAGGATTTGGTAGACGAACTAACGCTCCTTGCCACTCAATCAGCAGCTACGGTCAGATTAATCTCGACCGACTCGGAAGAGGGAATGACCCTGTACCAAGCATTTGGAGGGCTAGCAGCGCAACTGCGCTGGGCATGGAGTTGATGATGTGAAGGCACTCGCTGAAGCAGTATCAGGTCACCTCGTCGCCGCTTTGGCGGACTTGGGAGTCGAAGGAGAGCCCTTGCTCAACCAACTCTCATCTCCTAGGCATGCGAACCAGGGCGACCTTGCCTTCCCTTGCTTCTCGCTATCGAAGCAACTGAAGCGCTCTCCTAACGAAATAGCGGCTGAACTGGCTGAATCTTTGGGTGGTGCTCTTTCAGAG
Organism: uncultured Candidatus Poseidoniales archaeon; assembly: GCA_964000875.1. Lineage (GTDB taxonomy): Archaea > Thermoplasmatota > Poseidoniia > Poseidoniales > Thalassarchaeaceae > MGIIb-Q1. The sequence continues at coordinate 1,871 of CAXFCF010000227.1, read as the reverse complement.
GTTAAAGCCGTATCTCGAGTTCATTGTGATGGTGGTTTCTGCAACTTTTTTGTTGATCCGACATGGCTTGCTTCGACATCGATTCCTTCAGTACTTTCCAACCCCTCTTCAGCTGGCTTCACTCGCCAATCATCTTCATTGCTCATCGAGCACACTTCGGCGAATCCAAACGGACCGTTCCATGTTGGGCGTTCTAGAAACGCGATTCTCGGTGACACATTCGTCAGATTACACCGGTTGGCTGGTGACGATGTTCGAGCGGAATACTATGTGGATGATATGGGCAAGCAGGTGGGGATTCTTGCTTGGGCACTAGACAATCTCGATGACGAAAGGGTATCGGCGATTCTCGCCGAGAATGATATGGATGAGGATATGACACACCCTTGGAAGAAGGATCATACAAGGGTTAGGTACTATCAGGCAGCGAACCTACTGAAGGAGACTGACAGCAGTGTCGATACGGGAGTCACCGAACTTGTCCAAGCTTCAGAAGAAGCAGACGAAGATGTACTAGCCAAGTTCGATGCGGCATATGGCCCGGTTCTCGATGGGATGTTAGAGACTCTTAGTCGTCTAGGAATAGAGTTCGATTCGTTCACCAAGGAGTCGAAGTTCATAGTAGATGGATCAGTTGAGAAGGTGATGCACGCCTTACAGTCTAGTGAATTGCATGGGACGGCAGAAAATGGCGCGCATTATCTCGAACTGGAAAGCAAAGGGGTTCAAGGAAAATCGACCAAGTTCTTCTTCCAGAGAGGGGATGGTTCTAGCCTCTATGCTACGAGAGATGTGGCTTATCATCAATGGAAGTGGACCCAGGCCAACCGTTTGATCAATGTGCTGGGAGAAGATCATCGCCTACAGTCGAAACAGGTAGGTGTCGCATTGGAAGAGGTCGGCATCGAAAAACCCGAAGTGATATTCTACGCGTTCACCAAGTTGCCAGAGGGCAAGATGTCCACTCGTCGTGGCAATGTGGTGTATATGGACGACCTTTTGGATGAGGCGGGAGCAAGGGCGACGGAAGTCGTCAAAGAGATTCGTGAAGATCTCAGCGATGATGAGTTGAGCGAGATTGGCGAGGCGGTGGGCATATCTTCAGTTCGATTCAACATCATCAAGGTCTCACCGGAGAAGGGAATCAACTTCCGCTGGGAGGAGGCACTCAGCCTTGAGGCAGATTCGGCACCGTTCATCATGTACAGTCACGCCAGAGCGTGTTCTATCGCCCGAAGAATTACAGCCGAAGGGTATGTTTTGGAAATGAAGTCCATCGATTGGTCGGTTCTGTCGGATTCTGCTATTACTCTGGTAAAACGCATATCTGGATTCGGTGAGGCGTTGGAATCGGCCATAGTGAACCAGCGCCCCAATCTGTTCTGCACCTATCTATTGGCATTGGCTACTGAGTACAATCGCTTCTACCGCGATAACCATGTATTGGGCAAAGATGGTTTCTCGCACAGGAATTTCGCTCTTTCCGAGGCCGCTCGCAATCTACTTGCCCTTGGTTGCGAAGGCGTCGGTATCGTAGCTATCGAGTCGATGTAATCAGAGATCTTCCATCAGACTGGAACTCATCGTGGAGCGTCGCTTCCTTCCAGATGCGGTAACGGCACCTCGCATCTCGACCAGACCCCTGATTCCGAGGTTGAACGACTCTACTCTCTTGGTCCACTGTGCTGCTGGCCAACCACAGTCCCAGCGGTCTTGCTCGATTCCGTTGGGTTCTATCCATGCTGAACACTCTGCGCGGTGACACCGGCCACTCTCTCCCTGTCTCTCGCCTTTGAGAATCTTGTCTCCCAATTCAATCCAGAACGAGGATCTCTCGCATATTGGACAAGGTCTACGGCGCATTCTGCCTA
>CAXFCF010000226.1:0-2632 GCA_964000875.1 uncultured Candidatus Poseidoniales archaeon | reverse complement strand
ACGACAGAAATAATCCAGGTGGTAACCACGGTCCTCTGTGTGCCTCTGCTGTCTCTGCTCAGGCGGTAGTCGCGAATGGTGCGGTCAAAGGGATGGCTCCCGGGCCTAGTTTGATAGGCGTCGCAGATCTATACGCAGGTGGGTCCTGGTTGGACGCTTGGAGATTCATCGCTGAAGGTTACGACGGTCAGACAGGAACTGGTGATGAGGCACAGATTGGATCATTTTCATTTGGCTGGTCCAATGTTCATAACGATGGCACTGATCAAATGTCACTTTATCTCGATTGGCTCACTAGGGTGCATTCACCAGAGACGACCTATCTAGTTGCTACCGGTAATGGTGGTCACGGTTACGGAACAACCGCCTCTCCAGGTGGTTCTCATGGTGTCATTTCGGTAGGTGCATTCTCTTCTCGTACTGGAGAGCCACACGGTGGAACTTGGGGTGATTCTGCATCTTGGTCAAACAGGGGTCCAAACTCGGCAAGCAGATTGGATCCCGACATAGTAGCCGTTGGTTGGTCAGCGACCGGTGACATCACATTGAACGAACGCACCGATGCCAACAGTGCTACCGCAACTTGGTCAGGTACATCGTTAGCCACACCAGTCGCAGCCGGTTTGGTTGCTCTTCTCTACGAATCTTGGCTAGAAGAGCATGGCGTATGGCCTGACAGTCAAACGATTCGAGACCTTCTCATGTCGACTTCGGACGACAGAGGCTATGATCCACTTGTGCAGGGTGGCGGATGGGCTAACGCTTCACGAGCTATCGAAGCGATACAGGGATCAAACGGTTCGGCTTGGGTCTCTCCTGCTTTCTGGATGCCAGGAAATAACCACGGCCAGCATAGAGTCGCCAACACTAACATACTACACCCGGGTGATGTAGACTGGGCAAACTTCACTCTCAACTCTACCGGGAACGAAACTCTGCAAGTTAGTTGGCAGAGCAACCATCTCGTTCCAGTGGCTTACCAGAAGGAGGTTTGGAACTCCTCCACAAGTTTAGGATGGGATGGCCACCAATCAGATAGACCTGACATCTTCGTACCTATCCATATTGAAGGTGACCAAAATTACACTCTACCTAACAACACTGCTCTCGTGCGTGCACGAGTTGCAATGGATGGGATTGGATTCGATGGAAATCAGGATTTGAACGAAGAGAATAGAGTATATGTCAAACTTTTCAGATGGCACGACGAAGATGGAGATGGTGAGTGGTGGGATGATACCAACTCCAACGGTTTGGTAGATTCAGGTGAGATGGAAGCATCCTCTGAATACGCTATGGTGACAGCTCACGAGTACACTTCAGGACAGGTAGAGGCACGCATTGGTTTTCCTACACAGAGATCCGGTGATGGAATACTTATGGGCGTGTATAGGCACAATGTCAGAACGAGTCAACAGGATCCAATCCACATTGAGTATGACTGGGCTGCTTTTTCATACCAAACGAATGGCTCATGGTTGACACCTTGCTCAGGCAACAATACGGTAGCTCCGGGAGCCAATCTTTCTCTGTCTTGCCGAGTGCAAGTTCCTAATGACGCTCTTCCTGGATTGCGCCAGGAGAGTATTTCGATTAGTATGGTTAGTAACGGAAGCAACCACAGTTGGTCACTTCCTGTAGTTATCAATGTCGCAGGCACAGGTCCAGTGGGGCTGACTCCTGCGCCACTAGATGGTAACCTTAGCAACCAGACTCTCTACTCTGAAACTTGGTTGCAAGGAGCCCAAAGGTGGGGTTGGAGATCCGAGTCAGGTGATTGGAAGTTCCTAACCTTCGATTGGCCTCACAACCTATCGGGTGAAGGTTCGATAGTAATCGATGTGGACTGGCCAGACAATGGTTTGACTGATGTAGACTTGCATTGGATGTCCGAGTCTGCACATCCTTACTATCAGGACGATCCAACTGCATATGGTCAGTACAATCTGGTTCCTGAAGTCTCTTCGAAGAACATGGACAGGGGCAGTGGGAAGTATGCGTGGGAGACTTCAACTGGTTCAAGTCACGAATTATTGGTTGCGGAAGCAACTCCTGGGTTGAAGCAACTAATGCTTCATTCTGCGATGCATGGTGTGGATACTAATGACAACCCACTCAACATATCTGTCGGTCTATTAGCGGCAATCGAAGGGTCTCTTTCCAAGACTGTTGAAGATTGGTCACAAGGTGAGTTGAACGAGTCGATTACCATAGGCTCTACCATGCCACTGAACATCAGCGACATCGAGGCTTTCGGGTGGTCACAGCCGAGATATCTACCCTCTGAGACAGTGGCACAGGGAACTCCTGGGTCTTGGAGTTCCAATCCCTACACTAGGTCGCTTGAGATATACGATGTCAAGATGCTGAAGATTGAGATTGATTCCCTTGCTGCTAGAACAGATCTCGATTTGGCTCTGTACAGGGATAAAAATTCCAACGGAGTCATTGATTGGGGGAACGAACGGATAGAGACCAGTGGTAATTGGAATTCGGACGAGGAGATTGTCATCGAGAATCCAACAGATGGAGATTGGTGGATTGTTGTGCACGGATATGAAGTCCCCACAGGTAACGCCACATTCTGGTTACGAGAGACCATTGTGTCAGGTGACTCATTGGGTGTCTCCCA
>CAXFCF010000225.1:0-2641 GCA_964000875.1 uncultured Candidatus Poseidoniales archaeon | reverse complement strand
CGTAAGCAACCCTGTGATGTTTTCACCACCAGAGGATATCCTAAGGACGGGAGCCATCAAAACCTCAGATAACATTGCACCAGGAGCCTGTGAAGAGATATTCTCCATGAGTGTCAGAAGTTCTCCCTCGTAGAGAAGAGCATCCCCCGTCATTCTCTGTATCCCAAGAGATCTGTCTTCGGGAATGGAAGCAGTTTCAAGGCCGATGTCGATTCCTAGGATAGACTCATTGAGCGATGAGTTCAATCGAGGTAAAACCCGTTCCTCGGCATCTCTGGCATCAAAGATACCACCGGTGGCAGAGATGGTCAAGCGGTTTACCTCTCCTTCAAGCCCCAATACTTCCTGAGCATAGGAGAGTGTGGAGAATATGACCGGATCACTACCACCCTGTAAATGTCCTGTGGATTTGCCACTGATGACAGCCTGTACCGTCAGATTGGCGGTCTTACGCCCAAAAGAGCCAGAATCGGAGAATTTAGTCCATGATACCTCGAGCGTATCTCCCCCTCCAACCTCAAGACGTGAAGCAAGCTTGTCATTGATGAGCACCTTGCCTTGCTCTATCTCTGAGTAACGTATACCGTCATTTCCTCCTAGAGGATTCCAACTACCTCGGTTCTGAGATTCAGAATCCATTGCAACCCAAGTCGCTCTGGGTTCGACGGTTCGCATCTCCACCGATTTCAAACCGATACTCTTCTCGATGCCGAAAGAAGTTGCATCAATGTCGGGGTCATCCATCATTTCATCTAACAACACAGCTGCACGCGTTTGGTTCCAGTACGCCTCATCGCCCGTGATGACTATGTCAGTCTCATCCAATGCTTCAGCATACTCCGCCTCCAAGGTAGCATCAAGGCTGTCACCCACAACCAAGGAACTGCTGATTATAGCCGAACCAACAAGAAGCCCCACTATAACAAGGGCTGAATTCCGTTTCCTACGATTCAGATTGCGTATGGCCAACAGAGCTAGCACCCTCTGTCGACTAGATAGAAGGAAACCAGCAACCTGATACGATGCAAGAGAGAGGACAAGAGCCAATGCGAATGCGGTCGAGTACCAGCCAAATCCAATTGATTCGTACTCTGTAGAGTTGGCTAAGGTTATGGTAGCCACCATCGTGATGATGAAAACTACAAAGGAAATTCCTAGGCGCGCAAAAACCAGAGCGACTCGCTTACTCAACGAATCGGCAGACAAGTGAACCACCTCACTCTTCCTCATCGACTTCTGCTGTCACCTTCTCGTCACTGACAATCAAACCATCCCTGACATTAACCAAACGTGTGCATCGCTTGGCAATCCCTTCCTCATGCGTCACCAAGACGAATGTGATTTGTCTCTCGTGGTTCAAATCTACTAGAAGATCCATAATTGACTCCGAGGTTGTAGTGTCTAGGTTGCCTGTTGGCTCGTCAGCGAGGATTACCGCAGGGTCGTGAACGAAGGCTCGAGCTATCGTCACCCTCTGCTGCTGCCCGCCGCTCAGTTCAGCCGGTAGATGGCCGCCACGATCCTCAAGGCCAACCGCTTCCAGTGCCTGCAGGGCTCGCTGTCTCGCCTCCTTAGGGGCAACACCTTGCATGATAAGCGGCAGTTCCACATTCTCCGCTGCAGAAAGAACTGGAATCAGATTGAACGATTGGAACACGAAGCCAAGTCTCTTGGCTCGCATCTCGGTTCTTTGCTTGTCTGACATCTCGGAGAGCGGTTCGCCGTCAACATAAACCTCTCCTGCAGAGAATTCGTCGAGAGAGGAGACGCAGTTTAGCAGGGTCGTCTTCCCACAACCAGAAGGACCCATTATCGCGACCATTTCGCCCTTTTCGACTTCTAGGTCGACCCCTTTGAGTGCCTTGACTTGAACGGAACCCGTATCGTACACTTTCCATAGTTTGTCTGTGGCCAGTACCGCGGTCATGTTCTGGGCATCACTCAAAGAGACATAAAGGGGTCTTTCTCTCCGTCTGCCAGAATGGACGGAACAGAGGAGGTAGAGGCTGTCAAATGCACCGTTCTGTTCTTCGGTAAAATCGCCGAGGATTTGGGTCGGAAATCTCTTCAAATCGCACTTGAGAGAGGAGCCACAATTGAGACCTTGGCCAAACGGCTGATGATTGCTGAGCATCTCTCTAAGGGGACCAAAACCGCACTCAATGGGGAGTTCTGTGACCTAGGCACCGAAATCACCGACATGTCGGAAGTTGCCTTCCTACCGCCTGTTTCGGGCGGTTGACGCCGAATCATTCAATTCCCAGTCGCTGCACCAAGGAAAACGAGAGTGATTCGAAATGATGCCTTCAAGTTCTGAGATGCTCATCATCCTGCTAATCTTCGTAGTGTTCTTCGGAGTCGAACGCCTGCCTAAATTGGCGCGATCCTTAGGGACTGCCAAAGGCGAGTTCCAGAAGGGTCTGCAAGACTCTAGAGCAGTCACAGAAGGTGACTTGGATAGAGGTGGTAAGACAGAAAACGCCGAGCTTGCCGAGAAGGCATCCGACGCCGGCATCGAGGTCGACGGTAAGACCGTTGACGAAGTCAAGGAAGAACTCGAAGATGAGTGATTAGCGCTTTCTCATCCTAAGTGGCGCTCCGCATCTATCGCATGAGCCGTGACTTCCTTTCCTATCACTCG